>NZ_JBIMLI010000074.1:0-23599 GCF_051859755.1 Limnospira sp. | reverse complement strand
TAACGCAAGCATATAGCTCCCAAAGTTGAAGTCATAAAGCAGGGGGTCGTAACCTTGTTCCTTTGACAAAGAGGGTATCCACATCAGGAGCCGTGTGCTGGGAAACTCGCAAGCACGGTTTTGAATTGGAGTTGGGAAAGGTGACTTTCCCTTCGACCATAACAAAAGAGCGCCCTCCCCCCTTGATTCTGGATAGAGCGCTCAGTCCCCAATATTTTGATCACAAGGGTATAATACCACAATGAGTAAAAGTGCGATCGCCACCGCTGCTAACAGCGGGTTGGGGTTTTATTCTTCCCCTTTGGTAGAGCCAGAAACCCCAAAAATTTCCCCTCTCATTTCTCAATCCATCAAACTCGAAAATATTGATACTATCGGCTCCGGCAATACCCCGCGACTGGTTTATCAAACTTCTGCGGGTCGTTGCAGTCGTCTCGTATCTAAAGCTGATTTAGCTAGGATTTGGTCTTGTTTTCTGTCAATTCGAGGCGTAAAACATTCCCGGATTTTGGAGATTAACATCACCGACCACAGCTTAATTATCCAGACCAATCAAGGCACGGTTGCCGTCGATAAAAACCAGGCTAAAATGTTCCTATCTCGCTATAATCGAGTAGCCCTAGAACCTCTACAAGTGCGCCTAATTCCCCAAGGTGCAGTAGTTTGGAACCCTGATCATCATACCCTATCCTTAGTAAAATCGGGAGGATGTACCTGTGAAGATTGGCGGTATCGGCAAACCATTTGTAAACATCAAATTGCTGCCCAATTGTGTCAGATGCCATCTAATTAATTAAATTAATATCCCCCAGAAGTTCCAAAAATGACTATTGGGGGATTTTTTATGATATAATTAACTGGGGTTTCGGATGCTTTCTACTAATGCCGAATAATCCAGGTCGCTCAAATCTAAATTGGTGATTGCCTGTGCAATTATCTCTTGCACCCCCGATAATCCGGCGACATTTAACTGAGAGGCGATCGCCTCATTTATAAACAAGTTAGTATCCTTTAACAAGTGCTTAGTCGGAAAATTGGGATCGGCATAATTCCCATCAATCATACGTTGTAGCTTTTTATCAAACGTCGGCGCATATAACGCACTATCCCGGAGAATTTTCATAAAAATTTCAACATCTGCACCCTGACGCTGAATAAAGCTGAGACTCAAGCCAAAGGCTGCCGTGAGGGAGGCAATTAGTTGATTTAGGGCTAATTTCACCGCAGCCGCCGCACCGACCTCCCCAATTAGCATTGCCTCCCCCAGGGGTGCAAGGACTTTTTCGCACCGTTGCAACTGTTCGCCAGTCCCCCCCACCATGATCTGAAGTGTACCGGATTTGACCTGGGGAATGCTACCCAAAACCGGAGCCTCCATATACTCCCCCCCCACAGCAACGATTTTGTCTCTGATGGCTTGGCTTTCCCGTGGGCCAATAGTACCCATTTGGATGGCCGCGCGACCCTGCCAGTGTGGAAGAATATCAGCGGATAGTACCATGTTTTCAATGGCGGGCGCATCTGCTAACATCAAAATAGTGCAATCACAAGGGGCGATCGCATCTTTTACCGATGAGGCGATCGCTACTCCCCTATCCTCAAGAGGCTGTAATTTAGCCGCAGTGCGGTTATAGGCTACCACATCTAACCCCGCCTCCAATAGTCGCAGGGCGATCGCCTCTCCCATAAGTCCAGTTCCAATTAATCCAACTTTCATGAGCATCAATAACTTATTTGCAGTTATTGTATATCTTAATGATTGCCCAATTATTCCAATCAGACATTAACCAATAACCTTGGGAAAACTCTGGGATTATAGACTAGAATATTGGTAAGTGCTGAAAGCAGATTTTGCCAATGATCACCCCTAACCCATAATTATCATATAAATAGGCAAATAGAACTCACGAGGAAAATGGTCAAGATTTAATCATGTCTAACCTATTTAATTCTGCTAGTTCCCCCGCTATTATTGAAGCTGTCGAAAAGCTGGGATATCGCGTCAGTAGTGCTGATGTCGCCATTCAAGCTGGACTTGAAGTTAACCTGGCCCAACAGCAACTTTTAGCCTTAGCATCAGAAGCCGGAGGACATCTACAAGTATCTGAGTCTGGGGATATTGCCTTCCTATTTCCCCAGAATTTTCGCGCTGTCATGCGAAATCGATATTGGCGGTTAAGAGTTTATGAATGGTGGCAAAAAGTTTGGCGAATACTATTTTATCTAATTCGCATTTCCTTTGGGATTATGTTATTGGTGTCCATAGTCCTAATTTTTATAACCATTGCAGCGATTGTATTTTTTGGCGATTCTAACCGTAGCGGTGGCGGCGGTGGTGGCGGTGGCGGTTCCCGTGGTCGCGGCCTGATTTTTATTCCCCACTTTTGGTTTCACCCTAACTCCCTCTCATTTCTGAGTTGGGATAATGGCAATTATTATCGTCGCCAACAGAAGATTGCCAATAAACTGAAAAAAGAGAAAATGAACTTCTTTGAAGTCGTGTTTTCTTTCCTGTTTGGAGATGGCAACCCTAACTATAATTTAGAAGCACAGCGTTGGCAGGCGATCGCCACAGTAATTCGGAACAATCAAGGTGCAGTAGTAGCTGAACAAATTGCCCCTTATTTGGATAATTTGGGTAACGCCTATTCCCAGGAATTTGAGGACTATATGCTGCCAGTTTTAACTAGGTTTAACGGACAGCCAGAAGTGAGTCCCGAAGGACAGTTAGTATATCATTTTCCCGAATTACAAACCACTGCAACTCAATATCGACCCCAACCCGTCCCCACCTACCTCAAAGAAAATAATTGGAAGTTTAGCAATGCTACTTCTAATCAGTTAATGTTAGCAGCGGGTTTAGGTGCGGTTAATTTCGTCGGCGCATTGATTTTAGGTCATTTACTAGAAGATGGCGCAATGGCAGCGCAAATGGGTGGCTTAGTCGCATTTGTGGAGATGATTTATCCCCTACTTTTTGCCTATGGTGCGGGTTTTCTGATTGTACCTTTAATCAGATATTTTTGGGTACAGTGGCGCAATGGTAAAATGGCTGTGCGTAATGAATACCGCCAGTCTCATGCGATCGCCTTAAATCAAGCTGATGATACCGTTCAACAAAAGTTAAAATATGCGCGTAAATTCGCCGCCGAAACCGTCATTAGCAATCAAGATTTGGCTTATACCACAGAAACCGATATGCTTGACCAAGAAGCTGCTAATGCTGATAAAATTGATGAGGAATGGCAGAAACGTCTGAATCAATCTGATGGTAAATTAAGCTAAACTCTAGTTTAAAATAGATTCCGAAAACATCATCTCAAATGCCTGACGACGTTTTCTTGGTGCATCAGGTGTTAGGTAACTCCAGAGTGTTTCCCAGTAAAAAAAGGAGACACCATCTAAATGGCGATCGCGTACTTCTTGCACCTGTGCTTCAATCTCCTTAATCTCCACAGGATTATGGAGAGTACCGCTTAAAATACCGATAATCAGGGGGACTTTTTGTTGAGTCGTAATCAGCGAATGGTGTTCAAGTTCTTGGATAAATCCTTCTAAGCTATTGCGATAAACTTGTAAGACCACTTCATCTATCCAGCCACGATTTACCCAAGTTAACCAATCTTGTAAATAGACATTATAGGTAAATTCGTAGGGATTAGGAGATAGGGAAACAATACAATCAGGTTTCGTGGCTTTAATAGTTTTAACTAAATGTTCAATAAAGTCAGTAATTTTGTTAGAACGCCACCGCCGCCATTCCGGGTCCTGGGGATTATCAGGGGGAGATTTTCCCTGATGTTCCTGTCTGTAGAGGCTGACCGTATAGGGGTCATAACCAAACTCAACCGGAATACCGAAATGATCATCAAGTTGAATACCATCTATATTGTATTTCATCACCACTTCTATGATTAAATCTTCCAGAAATCTCTGCACTCCTGGATGTAAAGGATTTAGCCAAACATTGCGAATCGGACTTAATAGCAACAGCCTCCGAATTAGATTAAATAATCTGGCATTAACCGACTCTGGTTCCGTGGTATATCTAGGAAGTATTAGCCTACCATCTTTGGTGGTTGTTACCCATTCGGGATGTCTCTTAACTAACTGAGAATTGATGGGAGCCATAAAACCATATTCTAACCAGGGAATTACTCGTAAACCCCGATTATGTCCTTCGATGACAATTTCCGACAGAATATCTCGTCCTAGTCGGCTGATATGTAGTAGAGAATCTTGTGATTTTCCGGTGACTCTGCGACTGACAGCACTCTGAAAAAATGTCGTGCCTCGGTTCCAAATTACTGGGTAAACTGTGTTAAAATTCAGAGCAGATAGTTGGTCGAGTGCGCGGTTAATTCCCCAGGGAACAAACAGGACTCCGCTGCTAACATTGGTTATCCATACTCCCCGAATTTCCTGTTCCGCACTAACGGCTGTTTGGTGTATGGTGACAGGCGGAATTGCGGCTATGGTTAATCCACAGGTTATTAAAATTATCAGGATTACCCGGATTAAAGATTTAGACAAATTTAGGGGTTTCACAGATTTGATAATTTTAGGCATTCAAGGGGTGGTGATTTAACCGAAACTTGAAGAAGCAAAGATAGCGATATCTGTAGATGTTCTGCTATCAATTGTGCTATCACTACTGGTGGTGTCATCTGACCACTTGGTAGAGTTTAAGTTAAATTGTCGGCTGAGAATTTGTAAGAGTTTGGCTGGGGGTAATGATTCTAATTCGACAAAATTTCCGGCTTCTAACCATGCTATTTCTTCCGGTGATAGGGTGGTGCGAATTTCTGGGGATATGGCTGGTGATTGTGTCTCTGATGTGTCAGAATGACGGATAAAGAAACCTTTACTATTTAACACCTGTTGGGGTGTTAAACCTACGTCATAAATAGGTATAGTAGTGTTTTGAAACCATTGAGGGGTATTCCGCAAATGATGGGTTAATGAGACACCCCGAGTGGTAGCATCATGGACGGCATAAACTACTAATTCGGGATTGCGTTTAGCCATTTCTAAGATGGTGGAAAAAATGCTTTGAGGATATCCGGTAATACTGACAATTGCACAACTATGGTTGAAGTGAAAGTTATTGGCAATTAAAAATTGAGCGATCGCCGAATTATCACAGACCATAAGGCGATCGAAACTATAGGAGGTAATGTCAGGACGAAGCATAGCATTACTCTCTGATTGTTTGGGAGATGGTAAGAGTTTAAATATAGGACCATTAACTGCACTCCAGCTATTTAACCAACTATCTAATTGTGTTGATGCGAGCGGAAATTTGTCAATAGCATGACTAAGCATTTGACGACGACTCTCTCCTACATATATCATAAATAAACCCAGACCTACACTCAGTAGGAAAATTATAAATCTGATATTGTTGGGATTGATCATCAGCAATATTACTGATGCAAATATCTCAAATAAACCGATAAATTGCAAAAATCTCGCCTGTTGTTTACGCAATGATACGGGTTGATTTTCTGACTTGATTTGTGCCGACAATATCATCAAAGTTATGAACGAAACTAGAAGTGGCACAGAAAATAAAATAGTTACCCAAAAATATATAATCAGGAATAGTATGGCGTATGGATAGATAGCAAACTTATTTTTTTTGCCTAATTTGCGTTCAAAAAAGTAGATTAATTGTTTTTTGGTGAATAAAAGATTCTCCGGACCTGAAACTGATTCAATAGATTTCTGAAAGCCGGGATCACTAAAGGGAGAACCTGTTTTAGGTTCAAATACAAATTGATGTCCGCAACTTTTACATCTGCCACCATAGGCGGTGCGTTCTTTAAAGTTATTTTCGATACCGCAATTGATACACTTCATAATCTAATTTGTTGATGATTAAAACTTGCAGCCAATTGATTTTAGCTTAAATATCGACCTGCTGGGTTAAGAGAATATTATAATCTTCCCGTTGGCGAATTAACTGATGTTTTCCCTGTTGTAGTAGGACCTCCGCTGGTCGAGGTCGGTGCAGAAAGTGAGATGACATGGCGTAACCATAAGCGCCACAGTCTAAAATAGCTAGGATATCTCCCCGTTTAAGTTGAGGAAGTTGGCGATTTTTTCCCAGGTAGTCGCGGGAGTAGGTTGTATTTCCACAAACATCAGTAATATAATGGTTGGGTGTATCAGAAAATGATACAATTTCTCGATAATTTCCATAGACTGAGGGGACGGATAAATTAGCCACTGTGGTATCAACTCCCACTATCTGTTTTGGGGGTTGCCATTTAGTTGAGACTACTTGAGTTAATAGGGTTCCACAGGAGGCGATCGCCGACCTTCCCGGTTCAATAATTAAATCAATTTCTCGGTTAAGTTCTCGGTTAAGTTGAGTAAGTTCCGCCGTGATTTGTTGTCCGAAAAAATGCCAATCAAAGGCTGATTTTTGGTGTTGATAGGGGTAGCCAAAACCACCGCCAAAGTCCAGATATTGCCAATCTGGTAACTGTTGACCGATAGCTAACAGGGGTTTAATCACCTGAGTAAAAGAGGAAGTTGCATTAGTGCCAGTGCCGCGATAAAAATGGAGCCCGGTAATTTTTAAGCCAGCGGATGCGGCTATTTTGATGGCTTCTGGAAATTCCTGGGGATTAACACCAATGCGACTATCGCCATTAATTTCCGGCAGATTTAGCCGAAATCCTAACTTAGGTAAAAAATCGAGTTTTAGTTGTTGGAAAACTTCCCCAAATAGCTGGAGTTGGTCGAGACTGTCTAAATTATAGGTAGTGATTCCCCAGTTTAATAATAATTGAAACTCCCGGTGATTTAAATTACTGCCACTATACACTATTTGCTGGGGATGAAAGCCAGCCTTGAGTCCTAAAAATGCGTCTCCTGGTGTATTGGCATGGAGTCCCCAGTTAGCCTGTTGAAAAATCTTGAGTAAGGCAATATTGCCATTAGTGACACTAGCGAATTTAAAGCGAGTTTTAGGATAGTTAACCGCCCCACCAATATGGTTAATTGTATCCTGGAGAATATCAGCATTATACACATACAGAGGGGAGCCATATATATCTAGTAATTTTTTCGCCAAGTCGGTAGAAAATGGCAACTTTTGAGATAGTTTAGGATTGATGGTTTTGGCTTCAGTGATATTCATGAATTGTTAATGTTATTTAACTGCTGTTATTTAACGGTAAATTCTGATTGGCTTAAAATGCGATCGCCTAAAAACATTTCCACCTGCCAATTTCCTGGTGGTGAAGTGGGACCCAACTGATGCCGACAGCGGGTATTCCAGACATCACTATCAATTGTACGAGTTTGATAGCGATTTTGATGGGCAAGTTGACCATTAGGATTAATCCAATTACATCCTAATTCTAGTTGACGACCCTTGGGAGTTTGTTGTAACCTAACTTGGTAGTAAACTGTGGGGGAGTTCTGGCGGTCTATGATGTCAAAATGACTAACCCGGTCGAATCGTTCTAAAGTCAAACGACTTTGATTTGGGTTAGCATAAACTTGGGCGATCGCCTGTTGTTGTTGATCAAACCATAGGGAACCGCCGCCGACAATAGCCACAGCAGCTAATCCCAATCCTACCATTAAGATTCGGTTTCGCTTGGTTTCCGCCGCCAAGACTTCCCGACGGCGAACTTGCATCAGCGCCTGATCAAGATTTTCAGTAGGTAAATTTAATTCCTCCAGAATTTCTTGGACTTGTTGGCGATCGAGTTCAGTTTCCTGAATTTGGGATAGGCGTTCAACTTCAGCAATCACCTGATCTAACTGTTGTTGAGTAAGTTTATTATTCATGTTGTCGGGTAAAATTCAGCTCAAACAATCGAAAATTAATATCTGATTACAACTTCAATTGACAATTAGCAAATTCCAGAGACTTAACAACTGATATCCTAAACAAATAGTATTAATATCTGTGGCATCCTTGAAACAATCATCAAGTTACTGGCAACTATTGCCCTATGTTCGTCCCCAGTCGCGAACCATCGCCAAGGCCCTAACCTGTACCCTAGTTTTTACCGCATTTTGGCCGCTATTAGCTTGGCTAATGGGTCAAATAGCCGGATATATTGGTCGGGGGGATGTAGAAGCGATCGCCCAAATTGCTGGGGTTGCTGCCATTATATTTCTAATTCGGGGAACTGTCCAATACGGTCAGGATACCCTGATGGCTAAAGCAGCCCTAAGCATCGCCCTAGACCTGCGAAAACAAGTATATACTCATCTTCATCGGCTAAATGTTGGTTACTTTGAAACCGCCAAAACGGGAGATTTATCCTATCGTCTCACGGAAGATATAGATAAAATTGGCGAAGTCATTAACAAATTATTTCATCAATTTATCCCCTGCATTTTGCAGTTAATAGTCGTCCTAGGCTATATGCTTTACCTGAACTGGAAACTTACCCTAGCCACCCTAATTATTGCCCCTCTGATGGCGCTATTAATTGGCTGGTTTGGGGAAAAACTGCTAACCTTTACCCGCCAAAGTCAATCCCGTATTTCTAACCTTTCTGCCCTATTGACGGAGGTATTTAGCGGCATCCGTTTAGTGCAAGCCTTCGCCGCCGAAGATTACGAAATCTCTCGATTTTCCCTAGAAGCAGAACACAACCGACAGGCGAAATTTTTGGCGGAAAGAATTAAGGCATTACAGTTCGTAGTAGTCGGCTTTTTGGAAGCGATGAGTGTAGTGTTTTTATTTTTCCTAGGAGGCTGGCAAATCTCCCAAGGTCAGCTAACGGGAACAGGTTTTATCAGTTATGTTACAGCCGTAGCTTTATTGATTGACCCCATTTCTTTAACCACCAGTAATTATAGTGACTTCAAACAGGGAGAAGCCTCCTGCGATCGCATTTTTGAACTGTTCGCCATTCAGCCCAATGTCATAGAAAAACCTGATGCGATCGCCCTTCCCCACGTCAAAGGAAAAGTTGAATATCGTCATGTCAGCTTTACCTATCCCACCTTGAGCCAAAACAGCCATAATCACCGCCAAGATTCTGCCCCTAATCAGCCCGTTCTCGTCGATTTTAATCTCTTAGTAGAACCCGGGCAAATGGTAGCCTTAGTCGGCGCGTCAGGAGCCGGAAAAAGTACAATTGTCAGCCTCCTACCTAGATTTTACGATCGCCAACAGGGTCAAATTATGATTGACGATATAGATATCCAAAATGTCACCCTTCCCAGTCTCCGTAGACAAATTGGCATAGTACCCCAGGAAGTCACATTATTTTCTGGTAATATTGCCCAAAACATTGCCTTTGGTCAAACTGATTATGATATTGAACAGGTAAAATCCGCCGCCAAAATCGCTAACGCCCATGATTTTATCAGCCAATTTGCCGAAGGTTATCAAACCATAGTAGGGGAACGGGGAGTTAACTTATCCGGTGGACAAAGACAACGAATTGCCATAGCCAGAGCAGTCTTATTAAACCCCAGAATCCTAATTTTAGATGAAGCGACATCATCCCTAGATTCCGAATCAGAAACCCTAATTCAACAAGCCTTAGAAAGACTCATGCGGGGGCGAACGGTTTTTATTATCGCCCACCGATTAGCCACCGTCCGCCGATCCGATCGCATTTTAGTAGTGGAACATGGTACAATTACCGAATCCGGGACTCATACTGAATTATTAGCACTTGGTGGTCGTTATGCTTATTTCTATTCCCAGCAATTTAGCAGTTAGACAATTACCGAACACTACCCCTAGACTCATCTCCGCCATTCTCGCGCTATGCAACCATCCCCATGGAGAATAGCAACAATTAACGGAAATTAGATCAAGTCTGTGGTAAATAGCTATTAATCTTGATAAAATTTGAGCGGGAGGCATTGTCGGGACTTTTCCCATAATCTCTGGCTCTGTACCCCAGGCGCAAAGCCTACCGACCTAAACAATTAATCGCGATCGCAATGGATGAAAATCTTCAGCAAGCCTACTACGAAATTGTTTACAGTTTGCTTGTCTACTCTCCAGAGAAATCTCTGCAAGTCCTCCAAGCCAATATGGCTGTAATTGACGAGGATTTTGTGCCATTTGTACAGGAAGTTTGCCAAGTTCTGGCAGATCGCAATTGTGAAGAAGATGCCCAACGATTAACAGAAATAGCCACTCAAATTCAAGAGTTTGGCAATGTCTCCACCCTCATTCAGCAGAAAATGCCAGCGCCTCCACCCCAGGAAGTAGCTAAACCTGTACCAGCAGTCGCCAGCACAGCATCCCCCCAAGTTTCTGAACAACCAAAAGCCGAATTACCAGCCCTAACTCCTGAACAAATTACAGCTAAACAATCCCAAGCTGAGGAACTTTTCAAACAGGGAGTTCAACAGTTCCAAAATAATGACTTCCAAGCAGCCTTTAAATCTTGGCAAGAAGCCCTAATTCTTTATCAGGAAGTCAATAACCATCGTGGGGCGATTAATTGTTTAGGCAAATTAGGTAATATCTATCATTCTTTAGGGCAATATGAACAAGCTATATCCGCCCATCAACAGTGTTTAGCTGTAGCCAGAAAAACTCAATATCCCCAGGGAGAAGCCAACGCCTACAGCAGTCTCGCCCATGTTTGCTATGCTATTGGTCAACATGATCAAGCCTTGTTTGGCTATCAGCAGGCTTTAGAAATAACCCAAAAAATTAACTATCGTTTCGGCGAGGTAAATGTGCTGGGTTCTTTGGGTCAATTATACTCAACTTTAGGGCGCTACGAAGAAGCGATCGCCCATACCAAACAAGCCGCTGAAAAAGCCGAGGAACTAGGTTATAAATTCGGAGAAACCAGCTTTTTAGCTAGTTTGGGGAGTGCATATACTGCCATAAAACAGTATGATAACGCCACCGCAACCCACCATCAAGCCCTCAAAATTGCCCGCAGTATTAATTATAGTTTTGGGGTGGCGAATAGTCTGAGTAATATCGGGATGACCTATCAAATTAAAGGAGATTTAGAGCAGGCGATCGCCTACCATAAACAGCACCTAGAGTTAACCCAAAAAATTCAGTCAACCCAAGGACAAATAATCGCTTTACTCAATTTAGGCGACACCTATTATCGCCAAGGAGAAGGACAGAATGCCATTGACAACTATCAACAAGCCTTAGCGATCGCCAGAGAAACCGGAGATTTGCGCCAAGAAGTCAAAGCACTTAATAATTTAGGTCAGACATACCAAGCTATTAAAGACTTTGATAATGCGATTCAAGCCTTTGAACAAAGTTTAGAAAAAACCACCCCCTTGACCCTTCCTATGCACTGTTTACTAGCAGCCAGACATCTGGGGGATATCGGATTTTCGCAGCAAAACTGGTCCTTGGCTATAGCAGGTTATAGTCGCGCTATTGAAACTGTAGAAACCAGTTACACAAATATTATTCCCACCACTCATCGCCAGGAAGTTACTAGGGAAGTCGCCGGGTTATATAGTCGCATGGTGCAGACCTGTATTAATGCTGATCAGCAACAGTTAGCTTTTGAATATGGGGAACGTTTCCGCATTCAACATTTAGTCCGCTTGCTGTCCAATAATTATGCCGGAATAGATCAACAATTAACCGAACTTGTCGAAAAATATCAACGGCTTCATCAGCAAATTGACACTCTCCATTTTCGCCGTCAGTCTGATGAAATGAAACAGTTTGCAGCAGCAGGAATTAGGATGAATAGTATTGCTATATTCCGGGCGGAAACAGCTACACTCAATGGTTTGGATACTCAAACTGACCAATTGATTAATCAGATACGCTCCCTAGACCCCTTCCTGGCTGGTCTGCTGCGAGTTGAACCGTGGAGTCAAGAAATCCTACAGAATTTCATACATTCTCGAACGGCTTTATTGAGTTTCTATACATCCGACAAATGTGCCTATATTTTTATAGTAAAACAGGGAAGTAATGATGATGCTTGGTCATCGACAAACACCCTAGAGATTGCCCTGCATATATGTCCTGATCAATCAGGGGAAAACTTAGAAACTTGGTTGACTAATTACTGGCTAAAATTGGATATAGACAGCCCAACAAATAGCCGCGATCGCATGAAAGGGATGTTAGCAGAATTGGCTCAACGTCTGGATATTGACCGCCTAATTAGTGAACATCTTGTGGAAGTTGACGAACTGCTAATTATTCCGAATTTAGTCTTACATCGCTGTTCCTTTGTGGCTTTACCAATTGCTGGCGGCGAGGAATTTTTAGGCGATCGCTTCCGGGTCAGAATCGCCCCCAGTAGCCATATTCTCAATTTATCCAGTCAAGTTAGAGAAACCCGCCAGTCTCAGCCTCATTCTCAGATAACAGCATTAAACACCTCAACCCCATGGGGATTAATTGGCAATTCTCAACCTACCTCACTACTAGCAACTTATGAATGTGCAGCCTTAGCCCAACGCTATTCTATCCCCTCAGAACAGTTGCTAAATGACCAGATTAATCTGAATCAGTATCAAAAGTTACTGAAATCTGCCCAAGTTTTATATATCGGAAATCCCATTACCTTTAATACCAACAATCCCCTATCCTCTCAACTCAATTTAGGCACAGAATCCATATCTCTACAAGACTTGTTCAATATGCGATCGCCCCAACTCCTAGAAGTATTCATTTCCCGCTGTCGGACCTGTACAACAGCTTCCGACCCAAACCGCAACCCTTCCCCAATAGATCAACAATTCATCAACTTTAGTAGTGCCTTTTTGGGTATGGGAGCCACAACAGTTATTTATCCCCTATGGTCAGCCGGAGAAATTCCCACCACCCTCTTTAGCCAATTCTACTATCAATATCGTCAAGAATTAAGCCCCCTAGAAGCCCTCAAACAGGCTCAAATTAGACTCAGAAGTTTAACCAAAACCGAGTTAATGGCAACTTACCAGCCCGAATTAGAGAGCTATTTTGAACAGATAACATCTCAGGAAAACCTCAAACAAATTAATGACCAAAAAACCATTTTAGCCAGCTTCAACTTACAAGATTTTCCTTTTGCTAACCCCTACTACTGGGCTGCATTTACCTTAGCTGGGTTGGGGTAATATAAATACCTAATTATAAGATATAGCCGACCTTCCCTGAAACCCTCCTCTAATTCAGCTATCTAGCCGACTTTACCGACACAGGACACAATCAAGATTCTTTTGATCCTCATCCGGACTGAGAATCAACCCATAGAAAAATGAATTATAGCACTTGGATTAGGGGAGACCGATAATGCACGATATTAATCCCACAGTTAACTTCAGCGCCACCGGGATGGCGGCCGAGATTTCCTCAGAGGATATGCGATCGCTTTTATATAAGATTGAGGCAGAACTTCACAAAAGCGAGGTTTATCAGATTGCTCTGCAAAGCCTCCAAAAAATGTTAGGGGAAGTCGCCACTAAAGCTGAAATAGTCATCAAAGCAGTTGGTAGAGAGGCGATCCAGCTTTCTGTTAAACAGTTAATCCGACAGCAGAGAATGATGTTGGTCAGTGCTGATCAAACCGTCCTTGTTCCACCCCCACAGCCTCCGGTCTATTCTCCAACACCTGAGACCACATCTGAAACCCCCTCATCCCCATCAACCGTAGAAGTATCTACTGAAAAACCCAAACCGCCAACAGATAATTCTCCCTTATCCTCACCAGAGGATCACGACAACTCCCATAGCCAACTAAAAACCCCTCAAAAACATTCCACCCCCAAACCCAAGACCCCCACAACCAAGAAGAAAAAACCCAAAAAACTCACCCCCGCACAACAGGCCGAAAAATCCCAAAAAAGGCGGGAAATTTGCCTGTGTCAAATCGGCAAAAAATTACAAAAAACTCGCGCCGAGCATGGCATCACCTTACAGCAAGTTCATCATTATACTCTCATCCCAGTTAAAGTTATACAAGCGATCGAAAAAGGTCAAATCGATCGCCTACCCGAAGATATCTATTTGAGAGGGTTTATATGTCGTTTAGGTAATGCTTTCGGACTGAACGGCAGTGCTTTAGCCGGAGCCCTACCCACTCCCAGTCCTGACCCTACCCTAGTTCGTTCTTGGTCAAAAATTGAATTAGACTCTAGGTTTTATCTGAATTCGGTTCACCTATATTTAGGTTATACCGCCATTTTAGCAGCTTCCCTCGGTGGCATTGCTTGGATAGCCGATCAACCCCTCCCAGAAACTGAATTACCGCCGGAGCTACCTGAGACTAAACCCGATAGTAAATCTGAATCCGAAGCCAAATCCGCCGTACCAGGTTTAAAAAACCATCAGCAAGGCATTGTTTTAGGAGCAGATATCGCCCCACCAGAAACAATCTCCCCAGAATTAATCCCACAGGAATTAATTAGCATGGAGTTAAGCAACTTTATGAATAACCCCTAACGGTTGTAATAAGAGTGACTTTTACGCAAATATTGATATTGCTCAGGGTCTTTAGATCCCTTCGTCACGGGATGAGTAGCTGTCGTCGCAGTTTTGTGTTCCTCCTCATCCCCTACCAAGGGAGTCGAACTTCTCAACAAATCCCGTTGAACAGCAGCCAAAGCCTGACGCACTGCTATTTTCACCTGCTCATAACAGTCATCAGTCCCCCGCCGCTTTTGATGTAGCCATCCTTCTCTACTACAAGCATAAAGAGGTGGTAAACGGTTTAAAGCATAGGTTTCTACCTCCACCCGTTTAATATATTGAGTTAGCCGAGGAGACATCGAAACTAACTGTCGTCGGACTTCCTCAGACACCAGATCTTCCATAACATTATGGTATTTTCTGGATTTAATGGTTTCCATAATCTCAATCCCCCAAAATCTACAAAAACCCGGATTAGCCATAACTCCACCGGGCTCAATATTGGTTACATAAGCAAAGTCGCCTATCCAATACTTTCACAGTCTATTATTAACCATTACAGCACTTTGATCGCTAAACGTCCAGATCACGAATACTCTTATTTTAACACTAAATCTGTTAAGTCCTCCAGGGTTTGCAGTTCACTATCCCCCGCCAAATAGCCAATACCTCGGTGTAAATGTAGCCGAAATTGTTGTTCGAGGGTTTCCGGCGAAGTTCCCAAGCCATCCTCATAACAGCGTTGCTTGAGAGCAATTGTTAAAATATTAGACATATCACCCGCAAACACCCGCCAGGTTAGTTCCACATTACTATAATTAGCGATCGGCACCGGAGAAGGAGGGCTCGACTCCCCCAGAGAACGACAGAAACCCCAGCGACATAAAATATTCCATTGGTCAATTTTAGTGATTCGTTTGAGTTTAATCAATTGGTCTTTAGCCGTTTCCGATAGGCGAAAACGCTCAACTGGTGGTTCCATAATCTCAGTAACTCTCTAACAGTTTCTGTTAAAATTTATACATCATTTCTGATGCAACCTACAGTATTGCTACCAAATAAATTCGCCTTTTCAAGTTTAGCATTGGTTAAATCAGCCCCACTTAAATTAGCATGACGAATTAAAGTAAAACTCAAATCAGCACCGTTAAATTTAGCATTACTTAAATCAGCACGAGTAAAATCAGTACCCTTTAAATTACTCTGACTTAGATTAGCACCCTGTAAGCAAGCACTGCGTAAACGACTTTTACTTAGGTCAACTCTGATTAACTCAGCATCCCGTAAATCGCTGCGGTTAAAATTAACTCGTCTCAGGTTTGCTCCATTAAAATTACCTTCTGTAATATTAGCTTGATAAAAGTTAGCTCTGTGTAAGTTAGCACCCTTGAAATTAGCACCCTGTAAGTCTGCACCCCTGAGATCAGCACCTTCTAAATGTGCGCCTTCTAAATTACCGCCTCGTAGGTTCGCATTGCGTAAATTAACTCCCCGTAGATTAGCATGAGCTAAATTAGCCTGGTTTAACTTAGCTGATTCTAAATTACCATTACTTAGATCGGCACCCTGTAGGTCACAGCCTTCTAAACTGGCTGCCATTAAATTAGCCTTAATTAAACAAGCCGATCGCAAATTCGCTCGTTGTAACTGAGCAGTTGTTAGACTCGCATAACTCAGATTCACATCTTCAAGATCCGCACGTCTTAGGTCTGTTTTTACCAAACTCGCCTCTTGCATATTAGCTCCCTTCAGATTAGCAACAGCTAATTTAGAACCGTTGAGAATAGCATGGCTCAGGTTCGCTTTGGCTAAATTTACCAGTCGCAAATCTAGTTTAATTAAACTCATTCCTTTGAGGTTTTTTTCGCGCATATCTGCACCTTTAAAATCTATGGTTTTGAGGTTCACTCCTTTCAAGTTTTTCTGGCGCAGGTCTTGTCCTTGGAACTGAGAAAATAGCCGAGATGTTTCTAGATCGGTCGGGGCTGGTAATGTGCCATCATCAGATTTAATCGAGACTAAATTATACTGTATATTTTCGGTGAACAAAGTAGATACTAAGTTGAAAACCTCTAAAAAATTGATGACAATTTTACATTGCTGTTCATCGGAATTTTGATAATAATTAATAATCCGAGAAATACACAAATCCAGATGCTCTCGACTGTTGGCCGAAATTAAAACTACTTTCATTAAAATAATTGCTAATGTCAAATGAGTGGCGTGCTTCATTGACAAAGTGAAATTAGGGGAAGGATTACCATTACTCCCAATTGTCAAAAATTCCAGTGTCTGATTACAAACTATCTGGATCATATTGCCATTAATATGACGATCGCTCCATTGGTTGCCTAAATCATTTAGCATTTTATCTAGGCGGGAACTAATCACATTAAAGGGATGTTTGGAGTCAAAATTTAAAATCAAATAATCATAAAACTTATGTTTAAATTCTCGGTATTTTAAGGCTTCTACCTCTTGTAACAATTGGTCGGCTTTGATTTTGCTTTTCGAGACACTTTGAGTAGAAATTGCCTTTTTAATTAAAGTAATAACTTCCGAACCAAGATGGGTAGGATTTTTTAAATCATTCTGGGGATAATTGGAAGACTCAGAACGGGATAAATACATAGCTAATTCAAACTTGTATGTGTCCCGGAGTTTTTGTGATAAATTTCTCGCTACTTCTCGATGTTCCCAAGAGTTTTCAGGGTTAGCATATTGAGAAACTAATAAATAGGTTTTATAGCGATCGCTCCAATTCTGACTAACCGTTACCTGGGTGACAGCCTTAATATCTTGATAATCAGAACTATCTAAAAATTGAATTAACCAATTATGTAAACAAATATGTTCTTCATCACCCCCAAACTCCTGCTCTCTAACTTCATTCAGCTTGGTAATTAGTTTTTGTACACACTCAGAATATCTCCCTACATACCAGTTATTGATTAAAATATAACAAGTGCGCTTGATTAATTCTTGAAATTTTTGCTGTTGATTTTTAGCAATCAGATACTGAAAACTTTGTTTAATTTCCCTGTCAATCGGGCCAGCAAATTTCAGAAATAGTGCTTCAAATTTAGCCAAAACTTCATCGGGTTTTTCCTGTTTTACCCTCTCGATAAAATACTGATAAATTTTCTCCTGCACTATCTCAGTGTCGGACTGAGTATAATGTAATGCCGAGGATTTTTCCCCGGGGTCATAATTTCCACTAGGTTTCTCCAAACTTGCCATTGATAGACCCCTTTAATTGCCCTATATTTCCGATAACTGACCTAAATCAACCCTTCCACAAATATTTAGCCTTTGTGATTAAGGTTATTTAGTCTAATTGCAGGTGTAAAGTCACTGTCAAAATTTGATCAAATTTGGGGATTCCCTCGGCTACAGCCAGCACTTCCCTAGCAGTTATACCATTGTCAAAATAGCTAGGCAGGGGTTAGACTGGCTGTGTCTATGGTATGGAAAACATGAACTAACTTGATATTCCTCAACATGAAGCCTAAGAACGCAGCCGACGAGCGATCGGTTCCAAATTAGGATCAGTGCGAGCCTCTTTCCCATATCGGGGATTTAAGTTAATAGCCTGTTCCAGATGTTCAGTCGCCAAATCAACCTGACTATTTATGGCATAAGCCATAGCCAAATTATAGCAAGCATCAGCATAATCTGGTTGCACCTCTAAGGCCCGTTTAAAGCTATCCATCGCGATCGCATCTTGCTCCAATTTTAGCAAAGTATAACCCCGATAATTCCAGGCTTTGGCCAAACTCGGATCACAGTGGGTCGCCACATCAAAAGACTTAACCGCCTCCTCATAACGTTCTAACACATCCAAAGCCATACCCCGATTTAACCAAGCCACCCCATCATCTTGATGCACCTTCACCGCTCGGTCGAAAGACTCAAACGCTTCCTCATGGCGCTGTAACTTTCCAAGAGCGACACCACGATCGACCCAAGCCTGATGGTAATCCGGTTTCAATTCTAAAGCTCGATCATAGCAAGCGATCGCCTCCTCTAACCGTCTCAAACGGCTTAAAGTCATACCCTGATTTAACCAAGCTCGATAATCATCAGGTTTCCGCGTCACCACCTGATTAAACATTTCTAAAGCCGCCTCAAACTGACCCTTAGCAAAATAGGAATTACCCTGATGCACATAATCTTCCGCAGTCATAAACATTTCAGGATTTGCCGCCTTAATCTTAGCCATATCCTCATTAACTGCTGCTAACTTCTGCAAAATTTCTGACAAAGCAGACTCAGCGATAAAAGTCGGCGAAATCTCAGCCAAATCCTGCAAAATGCGCTGTTTCTCAGTAGTCGCAGACTCTTGCAGCATCACCAATTTCGCCAAGATTTCATCCTTTTGATTCTGTGCTTCCGAATAAACCGTTCCCAACTGTTTAATAATCCGCTGTTTCTCTCCTTCCGCATCAGACTGCATCACCTCTAACTGTTCAGATAATGTACTTTCAAACTTATCTAATTTCTGGAAAGTACCATCTTTGCGATCGCGAATTTCCGTTTTTAAACCATTCAACTGATTTCCCACATCAGTTTGCAACATTTCCAGCTCTTGTAAAACCCGCTGTTTCTGACCTTGGATACCCGTTTGCGCCTCCGTAACCTGAGCGACAAACTCACTTTCCAATTGTTTAAGAGACTGAAACTTATCCCGAATCCGATCTTGAATTTTCAACTGAGCATCAGCAATTTGAGTCGCCAGAGTCTCCCCTAACCTCTCCAAATCTGATAAAGCAACTTCCACCTTTTTCTGAGCTTCCAATTCCGCTTGCTCACGAATATTTGACAATTGAGGCGAAAACTCCGCCGCCATTTGGCTGATATTTTCCAACACTAAATCTCGTTGTTTTCTCACTTCCTGTTGCCACTGTGCCAGTTGAGTAGAAAACTCCCTTTCTGCACCCTTTAACAGAGACAATACCGCTTGTTTTTGTTCATTAACATCATCTGGCACCGTCGAAATATCCCGCGTTGATACTTCCCCAAGCTGTTTCAAATTATCAACAATTAACTTTTGTTCCTGTTTGGTCTGATCTTGCAATTGTGCTAATTCTGTAGAAAATTGACCAGCCGACTCTTGCAACTGCTCCCACAATACCTCTCGCCGATTTCCCAAATCATTATGAACCTGAGAAAATTCATTTTCCAGAGTATCCACCAACCTCTGTAAATCCTGTTGAGCCAACTCTCCCCGTTCATCCACCTGTTGTTTCAGTTCTCCCATACGGGCAGTTAATTCCCGTTGTAAATGTTCTCGGGTTTCCCGTAGTTCCTGAATCTGCTCTTCAAACTTTAATAGCGCCTGTTCCCTGGACTTGACGAACTCCGATTGCATAGCGTTCATTTCTTCTCGCCGAGTTCCCAGATCTTGCTCAAAACCCTCAGCTTGCTGATTCAATTGACCAGCTAACACTTGGGTACTTTTCATCAAAGTTTGTACCTGTTCATTCCCGCTGGTGATTTTATTTTCCAAGTCCCCCAGTTCGTTTAGATGGGTTTCCACAATTCCAGTAACTTCATGAATTACCGATCGCCGTAAAATCCACAAAGCAGCGATCGCCGCCGCCAACAGCAAAGCCAACAACAACAGCAGCAAATTAAACAAAGCCATTGTCCGGCTAAAAATTTGGTTCGCTTCCGCCTGTACCGCCTCCTGTAGTCGCAGTTCATTCTGTAATCGTTCCACCTCCGCCGGACTGACCTCGACGGGGTTAGACTGACTACGGGCTACATCAACCGACAGCACAAAGGCTGAGATCATAATACTACTTACGGACATTAATGCTAAAACGGCTGGATTCTGGCGCTGCATTACAATTCCTTCCTTAAAATCAGAGTCAGTCGAGAACAGCCGGAACTGCCCTGCTTGTATCTTAAATTATCATTCTACTCTATCGCGATTTTGCCACAGCCTGCCTCATTCTGCCAGAGATGGCTTGGGAAAATACCAGCCACATGGTATAGTGGCGATCGCGCGGTCAATTTTTGCACCACCATGACACCATTATCCCCAATCCCATTGCACCAGCAGTCTCTGTCCCTTGACCATCAGACCCTCACTCAGGTTTTGGTTCAGACTCCAAACCTCTTGATTATTCAGGATTTGGATGGGGTTTGTATGGGATTGGTCAAAGATCCCCTTCAGCGCCAGATTAGTTTAGATTATGTGCGCGCCGCTTCCCTTTTAGATGGTCATTTTTACGTTTTGACCAATGGAGAACACATCGGCACTCGTGGGGTAAATGGTATCATTGAACGAGCCATCGGTGATCCCAACTTAGTAGCCACACAAGGGCTTTATCTTCCCGGTTTAGCTGGGGGCGGCGTGCAATGGCAAAATCGCCAAGGACAAGTATATCATCCTGGGGTTACTGATGCTGAGTTGGAATTTTTGGCGATCGTTCCCCGTGCTCTTCGCGCCCGACTACAAAGATTTTGTCAGACACATCAGGATATTTTGTCCCCTGAAGATATAGAAAAATGTATTGATGCTTCCGTTTTGGATAATCAAGCATCACCAACCGCTAACTTAAACTCATTTTACGATCGCCTCCATAATCACCATCAAGTCTATGCCGACTTACAACAGGACATTCATCAGTTAATGATGGATTTACTAGAAAAAGCCAGGGCGCAAGGCTTAGAAGACTCATTTTTTGTTCACTATGCCCCCAATTTAGGCCGAGATGCACAGGGTACAGAAATTCTACGTCCCGCGCGGTTAGGAGACTCTGGTACTACCGATTTTCAGTTTATGATTAGGGGTGCAATTAAGGAAGCCGGGGTCTTAGCGTTGTTGAATCGTTACTATTTTCAACGCACCGGAAGTTATCCCCTCGGCGCAGATTTTCATGTCCGCCAGTGTCCACAGGCGATCGCTGATTTATTAGAGTTAGTCAAAGCTAATTTTGACCCCCAACAAATGCCTTTAATCGTCGGCGTAGGTGATACCGTAAATAGCCAATTTCAACAAGTAGATGGTAAATTAGAAATCCGGCGTGGTGGTAGCGATCGCAACTTTTTATTATTAATTCAGGAAATCGGCAAAGCATTCCATACCGGAAATATTATTATCTATGTAGATAGTTCCCAGGGAGAAGTAAAAAATCGCCAGCCTCTTACATTAGGAACCAATGAGGATGGAATACTAGAAGTAGTTGCTGGACCCGGCGACCCCCTAGACACAGAAGATCCCCTCACCCTCAATGTCGCATTTCCTCAAGGACATCTCCAATATATTGACTTTTTCCAAAAAGTCGCCCAAGGTAGATCCAATTAATAGATCAGCCGCATCAACCGTTAACCTGTCCCGTTTCCACATCCAAACAGCTTATAATTCTCCCCAATAATCATCGCCAACCCGGGGGAACGCTCATTGGCTTTCACCTATCCTAACTTGGGAAGTTGACTCCTTAATTCATTGACTGGGAAGCCTTGAGGATAAGTCGCTGATTGCTTTCCGTTTTGAGACTTGAACCTGGGATGGCGTGCTATTCCAGAAAAAAGTTACTGAAGGCCTTATCTAAATGCTTCAAAGACTCTTGTTGGTGTAGCCTTCCCAGGGAAAGGACTGGACTGGCTACCTCAGTCAACCAGGGGAGTTCTTTCTGTGAAGTGGGCAGTTGGTTAGCGGATGATTTGGTATAAGATAGTCCTGAAACCTTGCCTTGTCTACCGAACCCTTACATTAGGGCTGACCAAGTTAACGGATATGTATAGCAGCACGTAGTCAAGTCTTCACAAAAGACTAGACTCTGAGACCAAAACATACTACAATCCACATCGGTTCACGAGGATTGACTCAAACCAGAAAACTGGTTATAACTTCCAGTAAAATTTGGTGTTTGAGAAAAAAAATATGGCAAACTGCTAGGGGGTCATCTTAGCAACCGCTTTCTCGTATTCCAATCAACCGAGTTAGGCAGTGCTGTTGGTGCATAGTCTAAACTACAGCCTCTGGCAGGTTGTATCCTATCAACATAGCCAAGATAGCCTTGAACAAAGAATTAATTAAATTGGGGACGTAAACACCAGTGGGCTTTTTTAATCGCTTTTCCTTATCACGGGACATGGGCATAGACCTAGGAACCGCCAACACCCTCATTTATGTATCAGGAAAGGGAATAGTTCTGCAAAAACCATCCGTAGTTGCCATTAACCAAGACGACAAAACACCATTAGCAGTAGGAGAATCGGCCAAAAAAATGTTAGGTCGCACCCCTAAAAACGTCCGTGTTGTGCGTCCTCTGCGTAATGGGGTGGTTGCAGATGTAGAAGCAGCAGAACAGATGCTGAGACTATTTATCCGGGAAGTTAATGACGGAAAAAAACCTCTTTTTGCTCCTCGGATTATAATTGGCGTTCCCAGTGGTGTGACTGGGTTAGAACGACGGGCCGTAATTGAAGCCGCAACCCAAGCCGGAGCCGGAGATGTCAAACTGCTGGATCAATCGATCGCTGCAGCTATTGGCGCTGGTCTTCCCGTGGTAGACCCCACAGGAAATATGATTGTTGATATTGGTGGCGGAACCACAGAAGTAGCTGTACTCAGCTTAGAAGGAAACGTCCTGAGTGAGTCCCTCAGAGTCGCCGGGGATGACCTAAACGAGGCGATCATCCAATATATGAAAAAAGTCCATAATTTAGTAATCGGGGATCAAACCGCCGAAGAGATTAAAATAAATCTAGGTTCAGCTTATCCTATTGATGGCGAAGAACAATCTATTATGGAAGTTAGGGGGATTCATTTGCTCTCAGGATTACCTAGGACTGTGACCATTAAAGCCGCAGAAATCCGCGAGAGTATGCTAGAACCACTATCAGACATTATTACAGCCATTAAACGCACCCTAGAGCGAACCCCCCCAGAACTAGCGGCCGATATTATAGATCGAGGAATTATGTTAACCGGGGGAGGAGCTTTGATGAGAGGCTTAGATGCTCTGATTAGTCACGAAACTGGTATTGTCACCCATGTGGCTACAGATCCCCTTTCCTGTGTAGTATTGGGAACTGGACGGGTACTAGAGAATATGGAACAGTTTGAACGGGTATTTACACGGCAACTGCAAAATCCGTAGCTGTTTTGTTGAATGATTTTTGTAGGCTGCTGCGGAGCCAGAATTTAATCCAAGATTTGCTTAAAATCTTAGGACAATAAGGTACAATACCCCAAAAGATTCGCAACTCAATAATGAATATACGGTCAAACCCCAGACCATG
>NZ_JBIMLI010000073.1:0-23780 GCF_051859755.1 Limnospira sp. | reverse complement strand
GCATCCACAGCCTCCTCTAGCTTACCGCTCCGCAGCAGTTGATTACCCCTAACTAAATCGCTGACCAATTCGCTGACTCCCCAAACTAAAGCAATGCCGAAACCTTCTCCCATTGTACCACAGCCATAGCAATTTTTCAAGTTTTCTCAGTCAAGAAGGCTTCCACAATCTCGTCATTCAAGAGTCCGAGAAAATTCCCAGCCCGCTCGGGGTGAAACATTTCGGATTTGAGAGTCAGAATTTGCTCATGGGTGGCGTACTCATGCAAATGCTGAAATAAATTGAGTTGCTTTAACATTTTCTGGATTTTTTGCATTAAGCTAACTTGTTGGGGACAAGGACAAACGTTGATGTAATTCTCAATAATATTGGGCAAGGTAAAGCTACAAGCTAAACCATGAGGCACATCAAAATGGCTGGTTAAGGGATAGGATATCGAATGAGCGATCGCCGTTCGGGTTTGACTAATAGCCAGACCCGCCAACAAACTGGCTTGCTGCATTTGGGCACGGGCTTGGAGATTTTGTGGAGAGTCCAATACCTGGGGCAAACCATTTAAAGCCAAGTTCAGACCTTGGGTAGCATAGGCGACACTGATGGGGGTTTGATTGTGATTCCACAATGATTCGAGACAATGAGAGATAGCATCTAATCCTGTATAAAGGGTCTGCTTGGGGGGTAAGCTCAAAATTAACTCAGGGTCTAGTAAAGCCATCTTAGGAAACACTTGCTCGCCCACAATGGAATACTTTTTGTGGGTAGTTGCATCCCAAACCGTGGCAAATGGTGTCACTTCAGCACCGGTTCCGGAAGTTGTGGGAATGGCAATCAAAGGCAGTTGCTCCTCCCAGTGGTGTTTTTGACCCTGACGTAGTACCGTATGCAAAGGTCGTTGTAGCCCACTGGGGAGAGTCACAGCTAGGACTTTGGCTGCATCAATGACACTGCCACCCCCAACAGCCACGACTCCCTGAATATAAGTCTGGCGATATTGTCTGATCACATATTCAAGATGGTCTAATTCGGGATTAGGTGTAACTCCGTGGTACACTTGCCAATGGGTCTGGGGTGCTAAGGTTTTGATGTGGGTAGTAAGACCCCGACGGTTAAAGCCATCTGTGGTTACCAGAAGCCATCGTCCTGGGGAGAGGAGATTAGGCAGTGCCCTCAGTTGCCCAGGTCCGACGATAATTTTTACAGGGTTGTAATGATTATATATTGGCATTATCATATATTTGGGTTTCAATGCTCATCAAAATCAAGTCTATAACTGATGCTTCAAACTCTCAATTTCTAGTTAAACAGTACGCGATACCGTTCGAGATTGAGCGAGTCATAGAAGTGGATTCCGAGCTGTGATTGGTTGGGTGTTGATTCCATCTGTTAGCCATCGGTTGCTACTTTCATAAAAGCTTGTTTATTTTGCTGTGGACTGCTAGTGGGTCGTCCTAAATTTTCGCGGGAACCAGTATTAATGCGAATTTCCAGTAATACCGGACCATCATAGCCAGATAACTCGTTCCAGGCTTGTTTAATACCCGGTTGCTCCGTAGCCTGTCGGTATTGTTTATAGCCACTGGCTAGAGCCACAGCTTTTAAGTCTAGCTGTCCGGCGACTGTGGGCTGGCCGCCAACGGACTCATGGGCGGCATTATTTAAAACAACATGAATCAGGTTTTTTGGCGCTAAACTACCAATAATCGGCACCGCGCCTAAGTGCATAAGCAAGGAGCCATCCCCATCGATACAGACTACGGATTTACGGGGGTTTCCCAAGGCTACACCTAAAGCAATGGAAGCTGTATGTCCCATACTGCCAACAGTCAGAAAATCCCGTTGAGTTTCACCCCGTTGTTGGCGTAGCTCAAACAGTTCTCGGGAGGTTTTGCCTGTTGTAGATACTACTAAACTATCCCCCACTAGGGTCAAAAGCTCATCCAGGGCAGCCTCTCGCTGGAGGGAAGCCTTAAAAGATGATGGCCGCTGTCTTTTTTGATAAGGGGAAAATGTGCCTTTCCTTACCAACAGAGCTACTGGGGCATTGGTAGCTTGGGTTTGGGTGAGAGCATCTTGGATAATTTGCTGAAAATCACTGTGGCCATCTACTATCCAATAGGGAACCCCTAAGAGATCCAGTTGCCCTGGGGTGATAGCCCCTTGTTTAATGTGTTGTGGCTCGTCTTTTACCCCCGGTTCCCCACGCCAACCAATTATCATCACCAAGGGAATTTGGTACACTTGAGGGTCGGTGAGTGAGGTCAGAGGGTTAATGGTGTTCCCTAATCCTGAATTTTGCAGATATACTGCCCCGATTTGGTTGGTGGCTAGGTGATAGCCAGCTACTAAGGCGATCGCATTCCCTTCATTGGCGGTGATAATATGTTCTCCGGGCTGGCTATGGTCGTCTATATAGGCACAGAAGTCTTTGAGCAGGGAATCAGGAACACCAGCAAACAAATGCACGCCAGCTTGACATAAAGTTGTATAAAAGGCTTGGGGGTCTATCATTTTCTGTATTTTTACTTGGTTCCTGGAATAAGTTCTAGTATGTCTTTGATAGGCAACATCTGTGGCTCACACTCTTGAGCGCGCTGATATTTTAAGATAGTTTGAGCGGTATTTACCATGGCTGGGTAAGCACTCCGCAAAAGCTGATTGGCATAGATAACGATGTTCACACCCTGGGCTTGCAGTTCCTCCTCATAGCAACTGTTATAACTCGAAGGCACAGCAATCAGGGGTTTACGATTTTCTAAGCGGTTATAGTCTTGGCAAAATGCAAACACTTCATCAGGGGTTTTCTGACGGCTGTGAATCATGATGCCGTCGGCTCCAGCTTTAATGAAGGCTTGGGCTCGTTCTAAGGCATCATCGAGTCCCTTGCCTAAAATCAGGCTTTCGATGCGGGCAATCAACATGAAATCATCTGTGGCTTGGGCTTGTTTCCCGGCACGGATTTTCTGGCAAAAATTTTCGATGCTATCTTGGGTTTGGGGAACGTCTGTACCCAAGAGGGAGTTCTTCTTGAGACCGGTTTTATCTTCGATGATGACAGCGGAGACTCCTAACCTTTCTAGGGTGCGTACAGTGAAGGTAAAATGTTCCGTTTGACCGCCGGTGTCCGCATCATAAATTATGGGTTTGGTGGTCACTTCGATGACTTCGTTAAGTGTGGTCATACGGGCAGATACATCAACGGCTTCGATGTCCGGTTTCCCTTTGGCTGTGGAATCTGTGAGGCTACTAGCCCACATCCCATCAAATTCTCGACGACCTTGGGGGGTTTCGATGAAAGTGTTTTCAACGATTAAGCCACTGAGGGCGTTATGGATATCTAGGAATCGCAGGAGTGGTTTGGCTTGTAGCATCCGACGCAGAGATTTCAGGCGTACTTCTGGGGTAATGCCGATTTCCCGTAGGGCTCGGTTGAGTTGAGTTGAGGAGATACCTTTGGTATAGGGAACTTCGATAAGTTCGCCGCCCCACTCCGCCAGGGTTTCTATGACCCGCTGACGGGTTTCCCGCTGTACCCCTTCTCGCCAATCGTCCCCGTGAACGACGTAATTGGGTTTGATGCTGCGTAGGTTGGGAACATAGTCGAGGGTGGTTTGGGGAATGACCTGACTTACCCCTTTGATGTTTTCGATCACTTCCCGTCGCTGCTCAAATGCCATGTAGGGGAGGCGTTTGTAGCTGGCGATCGCTTGGTCAGTCAATAGACCGACGATGACTTCCCCATACTGTTGAGCAGTTTTCAGGATGTTTAAGTGACCGGGATGAACCAGGTCCGCACTCATTCCCACATAGACTTTTTTCATTGAGCTTTTCCTCTGTGCTGGGTATGGTTCTTTAATTATTGACTTATTTTAAGCCAGGAGCTGCTCAAGGTCAGCTATTGTGTACTAACTGTTTAGGTCGGTCAAACAATATTCAGGCAAAGCCTGTTCTATGGCCCTAATTTCTTCCTGGTTTTCGTAGGTTTGATGTAAGTAAACATTCTTTTTCGACTCCCAGGGTTTGAAATGCTGGTGTGGTTTATGGGTGCTCAGGTCAAGACCCGCTCTTTGTGCTAACTCTTGGCGATAGGTTTCTGACAGCACAAACTCTTCAAACTGTACTTTGAAGACTTGGCTACTGGTGTTTTGGGTTTTTTCTTGATACTCAGAAACTAGGCTATGCAATTTTCCGTATTGCTTACGCCCACTGTCGATAAACTTGTTCGCATCATCTATAAACCCAGCGTGTTCTCGTTTCAGAGCCACAAAGTTAGATCTGGGGTCCCTAAATGTGCAGAATAATTTAGTATTCTTGAGACAGTCAAGAACCCTGATATTCGCAATATGAACACAGTTGTCCAGCAAAACCATATCACAGTTATGATTGCCAGACTCACCAGATAGTAAGTTGGCAACATCATCAGCAAAAATTTTAAAATTGCTTAGAGTGTCGCCTTTTCCCGCCAGTAATGGAGAGGCGTTACCCATCAGCTTATTAACATTTTCCGAGTAGGTTTTGGCATCCGCACCTAAGCTGAATGTCCTAGCGCCCCCCAACAACTTATATTCTCCTGATGATTTCATGACTTTAAATCCTAAAAGCGAGCCAAAAAAGAATTCTAAGAAACTTAGCCAGTAATCAGTGGCTTTCCCAATCTCATCATACAGTTTCAGTAGTGATAGTGGTCCTTCTAACCAACGTACTTCACCCTTGAGCAATTTGATATTCTTGAATTCTCGAAAGTAATCATATAGGGCACTACTGCCACTCCAGCCCATGCCTGACACCAATATTTTTTGGACAGTTCTGATTTTGCTTCGCTCAAATATATGACCCTGCTCCCGAGAATCACAGATTTTCTGGAACGCTTGAATCCAATTTTCGGATATCTGTGGTTGTTCAAATAATTCCCTTGCGTGTAAGGCAAACTGTTGTTTAGCCTCCAGGAATCGACTATTTTTTGCTAGTTCAAGACAAGCCTGAAATTTGTGAGACATCCCATCACTACAACCAGCCCAAAATTGCTTATGGGTTTCTCCTTTCAAAACTTGTCCTACTGCTGATCTGGCTTTTTGGAACAATTTGAAACTGCCTTTGGTTCCTTGTGAAGATAAGTAATATTGAAAGCTGTTTAAGGAACCCTCATAGTCCTTGGCTTCATAGAGAAACTCGGCGTTGATTTTGTGTGCTTCCACTAGAGATACAGACGATATCTGCTTAGGCTCAGAAGTCTTTCCCTTGCCCTTGGCTTTGTGTACAGCCCGGACGAAACCTAAACGAAAGTCACTTTGGTCGGGCTTTAAAACAAAGGCACGCTGATATGACTCTACAGCTTCCTCTAAACGCCCCAACTTCTCTAAAGTCTCCCCCAGTTTGTAGTGATACCAATGAAAAGTTTGATCATGCGCGATCGCTTTTTGATAAGCCGCTACAGCCTCTTCTAGCTTACCACTCCGCAGCAGTTGATTACCCCTCACTAAATCGCTGACCAATTCGCTGACTCCCCAGACTAAAGCACAGACCATGCCCAAACCGCTCCCTATTATACCAAAGCCATAGAAATTTGTCAATTTGGGTAAGTATCGTGATATGGTATAATCCTCATAATCCTCGGTTATGTCATGGGTGGTTGTGGATTGGGAAGTTAGTTATGAGGAGTAGTCAAGGAATGAGTGCGGGGGAGTTACTGAGACAGGCGAATCAGTTGAAACGGTCTGGGAGGTTGGATGAGGCGATCGCATTACACCAAAGCCCCCCTACCACTACCCTAGCACGGATTACTGAAATCCAGGGAAATGGGGATGAAGTGCGATCGCCTTTTGGTAAGCAGCCACAACCTCCTCAAGCTGATTACTCCTTAGCAGTTTGTTTCCTTGACTAAAATCACTGGCTGTCATATTCAAACTTCAAATTTAAACAATTATCATATATCATAATTATTTAGTCTGTTTCTGAGCAATACCCCAAGCCATAACCTTGTCTTAATCCAGCTAAAACAAACTCACCTCTTCCACGTCCTAGATCCAAGCACATTCCAATTTTTAAATCAATGTATTTCTTGGCTTTATTCATAAAAATACGCCAGCGTTTTTCTCCTCTCTCTATGTTCATTGTCATCTCCTTAAATTTTTTGGAGGGCTACATCGTAGTACATATTTCCTTGTAAAGCAAAAAAGATAAACTTCCAGTTATCTTCTAGACACAACTCGTTAACAGCCTTTGCAACTCCACATTTTGTAACACCAGAAACAGACCAAGATGTATAATCATTACACACTATATATCCATTTTCTTTGACTTTCACTTTAGCCACCTCAAGATCTTTTTTGACATACTCATAATAGTGATTTGCATCAATATATATCCAATCAAAATAATTATCAGGAAATGAAGATAAACATTGAACGGAGTCCATTTCGTGCAACTGAGACACTTTTCTAACATCTTGGTTGTTGAGTTTTTGATGCTCAAATTTTTCAAAACTAATATCTTACAATGTGTAATTCAGATGGGGATGTTAATTCCAAAATTGACCTGGCAAATTCACCTTTATATGTACCTACTTCGCAAACAATGCCTCCCTTAGTCAATTTTTTTAAAAGCTCATATCTATCGGGCAGAATAATACATTGTTGCAGGTGAATATAATCTAATCTGAGAGCATAGTCTATAAATGATCCATACCTTATATCCTACAGCTTTATAGATTCTCGTAATAACTTCCGAGCTTTATTAATCTGAGCTCATAAAATTTGCTGTTCCGATTGAAAATTCGAGTCCATTTTATCTCCTAGTTAATGTCTCTGCTTAATTACTTGGTCGTCAAAAACAACTCATTTTCTATATAAACACTGTATTTAGGCTTTTTTCTAATATAGTTATGATTACTATGCTGATCTTTAAATTCATTGGCAACATTTTTTTTGCCTGTCTCTCTATTATAAATGTAAATTGTCTCGTCTATATATTTTATCCGATTTCCTGCCATCTCCAAAATAGGCACAAAAATAGCCATGTCTGTCGCATACCTAAAATAGTTACCACTTGCATCTTGAAAGTCATCTTTAGAGATGTTTTTATACAATTTGTACTTAAATGTTCTACAATGACACGCACCCCATGGATAGCCTCTATAACTTCTTTTCGCAATTACCTCTTCTGGATACTTTGGACTGACTTTCAAACCCCATTTTTCCTCGATCTGTTTGTTACTTAGTGCGTGCATGAATGGCTCAGATAATTTACCTTTTTCTAATCTTTTTGCACCCCCGTATGTTACCCAGGTGCGTCCATCTGAATAAGCTTCAGCTATCTTTAATAAACTATTTTCATGAGCCAGCCAATCATCTCCGTCAACGTGCACGATAACATCTTCATCTGATATCCATTCTTTTTCAACACATCTTTCTATAGCTACTACTCTAGATTTTAGAGCATACTCTCTCTTTCGATTGACAACTAATTCAAAATTATCACAATTCAAAATTTTTCTAATTTCATTTGAATATTCTTGCTGACAAAAGTCATCCACAACTATACATTTAAAGTTTTTATAAGTTTGCATTTCAATAGATTGCAAACATTTCTGCAAAAATCTCACATCATTGAAAGGAACCACAATAAAAAGTTTGGGTGATTGATGCAACATTAAAGTTGGAACTACTTGATTAGTTAAGGAACGCGGTTCCTGACTGAGAATTAAATTATCTTCTTGTATGAAGTAGCGTTTTAGAGCCATATCTCTGGAATGGTAGTGGAATTCTTCATCCTTATTTCCTAATGTTGAATTGTCATCAAGTTCATCAATGCAATCTTTGAAAAAGGAGGGAATCAAATGAATTCTTTGTTTCTGACCAATCATTGCAGAAACAGCAATATCATCTTCTCGCTCTTTGATTAAAGTAGGTATATCTACATGACGGAAAATATTTTCCGTTCTGGTTGCCATCAATCTACCTTTCACCAGGTGTACTCTCTCTGATCTAATTAAATCTAGATTTTTTCCGCTCCTATATATAAGAGATGGCCCCACACTTCCATATTCATTACCTTGATACCTATATCGACTACGAAGACCCAGCACATGGTCAGCATAACTTTTATTTGGATTGACCACAACGCCTTCCAAACCAATGATTGTTCGAGTATCTTGCTGCTCTTCTAAGCACCTGACAATATTTGCTATGGTCTCATGATGCGTAATCATAAAATCATCGTCATGAGTCATAATATATGGTGTTTTTGCATACAAAGCCATAAACCATCTAGGAGAACATCCTTGATTTTGTGAGGCTCTGAATACCAAATCAATGTTGGGGAAAAAATTATTAATATTAGAAGAGTTGTCCCATAAAAATATCTCTACTGGAATTGTCTGGCTTCTCAAACTTTCAACAATTTTAGGAATATTGTGATATCTTTTAAAATTGAGAAGGAGTATTGTTATTTTAGCCCTGTTTGGATTGTCAGTGATCGACCTGTTAAACAGACTTGTTGTGGACTTATATTCTCTCTTCCTATTTAACTCTTTGATAGCCTTATAGGAAGAATCCGCTGCAAGATTCACAGCTTTTGCTTCGGAACTATCAACAGTCGTTACTGGTCGCACTACCCCTAACTTAGGATGAATTCCACCCCCCTGTTCTTCAGCGTTTTCGGCTTCGTCAACCCGTCCCACCTGCCGCAAAACCCGGCTTAAATTCACATAAGACCACGCCGCCTCTGGCTTCAATTCTACCGCGCGCCGATAAGCAGCGATCGCCTCATCAAAACGTCCTAACTTCTCCAGCGCCTCCCCCAAATTTTGGTAAACCAAGTAAAAGTCCCGGTTTTGACCGATCGCTTTTTGATAAGCAGCGATCGCCTCCTCCAGTTGGCCATTACGGAGAAACTCATTACCTCGGCTAAAATCGCTTGCTGACATATCAAATAGGTATAAGAGACAGGGAACAGGTTTTGACACACTAGATTGTAATGTAGATCGGCGCACCTGAAAAGTTCCCGAACCGAAAAATTTTGTACACCCCCACCCCAAGTCACAAACCATATCCCTTGTGTAAGTCCCATAGCTGCTACCATTGAGCGTATAGATACCCCAGTCGCGTTTATTGAGAAAACAAGTTTGTCGATCGCTAAAAGGACTTAATTGATTGAATATTTTGATTGTTGGTGCTAGTGGTGGTATTGGCTATGGGTTTGTCGAGATCTTGTTACAAGACCCAGCAATTGACAGGGTTTATGGGACTTATCGGCGTTGGGAGTCCGCCCAAGACTTGTTAAACTTGGCCAGTCGGTATCCCCAGCGTCTCGTCTGTCTGTCCATGGATATTACCCAAGAATCTGATCTAGTCGTCGCTTTGGAAACCATTAGCCATCAAACCAGAGAATTAGACCTCGTGGTTAATTGTATCGGGATATTGCATCGTGTAGGGTTGCAACCCGAGAAGAGTTTGCGACAAATTAATAGCGATCGCCTCATCGAGTATTTCCAGGTTAATAGTATTGGCGCAGTATTGTTAGCCAAACATCTGTTACCCTTTTTCAGTAGCCCGCGCCGCCATGTTTTCGCCACAATTTCCGCCAAATTAGGCAGTATTGGCGATAATTATTTAGGTGGATGGTATGGTTATCGCGCCTCCAAAGCCGCTTTAAATATGTTCATGCGAACCGTTGCGATCGAATATTCCCGCAAAAGTCCCCAAACCATTGTCGTCATGCTACACCCAGGGACCACAGACACACAGCTTTCCCAACCCTTTCAAAAAAATGTCGCACCCGAAAACCTATTTTCAGTTAATCGAACTGTACAACAACTCTTAGACGTGATTAACCGCCTAGAAATCAGTGATAGTGGTCAGTTTCTGTCCTGGGATGGGACAAATTTGCCCTGGTAGTAACTGAAAAACCTATAACAACTATGTTAAACTCGCTTAATTCCGTAGTGAAGTATTCATTCTATAATGAATCGATCTCACTCAACTTCAAAATAATAGTTTTAGAATTTGGTATCCCCCTGTGATTGGAATATCCCTCCCGGAATACCTGGCGACTATGGCTGTAGTTGCACCTTTGTTAGGAAATGTCTGGATAGATGTGCTGATTTTGCTGTTCATGTTGGTATTATCGGGATTTTTTGCCGGTTCAGAAACAGCTATCACAGCCTTAGATAATCTCAAGTTGCGGGCGCTAATTCGAGAACAAGGTGATCCCAATCGGATGTTTACCCTGGTTTTGGAGAAACGGGCGCGATTTATTACTACTCTTTTGGTCGGCAATAATTTAGTTAATAACTTCTCCGCAATTCTCACCAGTAATTTATTTGCTATTTGGTTAGGTAATGCCGGGTTGGGAATTGCTACCGCTGTCGTCACCTTTTTGCTGTTGGTCTTTGGAGAAATTACCCCAAAATCTTTGGCTATCATCAACGTTCTACCTATTTTTAAGGCAGTTATTCGTCCCATTTACTTGCTGTCTATTCTCCTGTCTCCCGTTATTTATCTGTTTGAAACGATCGCCCAAAGTATTATCCGGTTAGTTAACCGGGGCGCTGTACAACCCGGTTTGTCCGTCCAGGAACTACGGTTAATGATTGAGATTTTAGGGGGTCGCGGTCAACTCGACTGGCAAAAACATCAACTGTTAAATAAAACCCTGGTCATGGATTATCTCATGGCGCGGGAGGTCGTGAAACCCCGTATTGATATGCGGACTATTTCCCATCAGGCGACCGTCGTTCAGGTCATAGATTTGTGTTTGGAAACTGGTTATTCTCGTATTCCCGTCCAGGGAGAATCAAAAGATGAAATTGTCGGGATTGTGCATTTGAAGCGGGCGCTACAACTGATGCGCTCAATTAGTGCTGATAGCCCGCCGCCATCCGTCACAGAAGCCATGATTCCCCCGGTTTATGTACCGGAGACCAAAAGGGTGGGTAGCTTGCTTACAGAGATGTTACAGCAGCGCTTACACATGGCGATCGTTGTTGATGAATATGGGGGGACAGTTGGCTTGGTCACTTTGGAGGACATTTTAGAGGAGTTGGTCGGGGAAATTTACGACGAAAGTGATTTTCCCAGTCGGATGGCCCGCAATAAACCTATGAATTCTTCCCCCTCCCGTTCCGGGTCCTCTGGCTTACCCTGGATTAAACATTGACCAGTTATCTGGCCATTAATTCGGGTTTCAGGAAAGCGAAAGTTATTTTTGGTATTCGCTCAAACCCTTGACAGGTAAGGGTTTTGGGATTTTAAAAAAAAAGTTTTCCCAAACACTAGCTTTTTTTGAGATTTGTGATACAATTATAAATTGTTGAATAAATGGGTCGGTGCCCGAGTGGTTAATGGGGGCGGACTGTAAATCCGCTGGCTACGCCTACGCTGGTTCAAATCCAGCCCGGCCCACTTGCCCTTGTAGCTCAGTGGTAGAGCACACCCTTGGTAAGGGTGAGGTCACGAGTTCAATCCTCGTCAAGGGCTTATTATTGCTTAATATTTCCGTGGACGCAAGCCATACCTTGTCTATGCCATGGTAAAACTATGATACACTGGTCACGGGTGAATCTACAGAATTGGTATTGACAAGTATCCTGGGTTATAATTATAGTTAATGAAAATACTGTTGATTGGGAATTACCTACCAGATGCTCAACAAAGTATGCAGCGCTTTTCGGCTGTCATGGAGAGCGAGTTAAAAAAAGCAGGTCATGACGTGCGCTTACTGCGTCCTGAAGCCAAGTTAGGACAGCTTAAACCTGGCGGTAGTGGTGTAGGAAAATGGTTAGGATATATCGATAAGTTTATCATGTTTCCCCCTACATTAAAAGAACACTTAGCCTGGGCTGATGTTGCTCATATTTGCGACCATTCCAATGGATTTTATACCCGCTACTTACAAAAAATCCCCCATATTGTTACCTGTAATGATTTACTAGCCGTCCGGTCAGCTTTAGGAGAAATCCCCGAAAATCCCACCCGGTGGACAGGTCGGCAACTTCAACAAATCATTTTGAAAGGGTTAAATCAAGCTCAACGAGTAGCCTGTATTTCGGAAAAAACCAGAGAGGATTTACTGAGGATTAGCGAACTAGAACCCCAGGCGGCAACTACTATTTATATGGGGTTAAATTACCCTTATCGCCCCATGTCAGAAACTGAATATAAACCCAGGCTGGCAAAATTAAAAGTTCCCGAAAATAGTTCTTTTATTCTCCATGTAGGTGGTAATCAATGGTATAAAAATAGGTCAGGAGTTGTCAAAATCTTTGCCCATCTTCAACAAAAACTGGCCAAGGGCGATATTTATTTAGTGATGGCGGGAGCCCCCTTTACTGAAGAATTACAACAACTGATCACAAACTATGAATTAGAACCATTAGTTATTCCCTGTGTTAATATCGATAATGAAGACCTCCGCGCTTTATACTCGGCGGCGATCGCTTTACTATTTCCATCCCTTCAAGAAGGGTTTGGCTGGCCGATTATTGAAGCCCAAGCCTGTGGCTGTCCGGTGTTTACATCCCATATACCTCCTATGACCGAAGTGGGGGGAGAGGTAGCGATTTATATTGACCCTAAGAATCCCCAAGAATCAGCCACTAAAATTCTGGATTCCCTCAATATAATTAAGCCAGACCCCCAACCATTATTTGATAATGCCAAAAGATTTACTACGGAGAAAATGATTAATGAATATATAGGTTTGTATGAACAAGCGATCGCCGCTTCGGGAAAACTTGGGTAAAACTAATGTGGAAAAATTCACGAAATCACCTATAAAATTATGGCAAAAGTTTTACATATTATTCCTTCAGTGAGTCCCATTAGAGGCGGGACTAGCGTTGCTGTGATCGAGATTGTTCAGGCGCTAAGAAATTGTCAGGTAGAGGCGGAAATTCTCACCACTAATGATAGCGGTCCGGGAGTGTTAGAGGTTCCCTGTGGTGAGTTTATAGATTATCAGGATGTACCAGTTTTATTTTTCCCGAGATGGTCTCCCTCCGTTCCAGCCTTGTCTGAATATGCGATTTCTCGGCAACTTATGCAGTGGCTAAATGCCTATATTAAGGGTTATGATTTAGTGCATATTCACTCCCTATTCTCCTATGTTTGTACATTTGGGGCGAGGAAGGCGCGACAGAAATCAATCCCCTATGTGATTAGTCCTCACGGTCATTTTTCCCCCTGGGTGATTAATCAAAAGCGGCTGAAAAAAAATATCTATAATTTCCTGTTGGAAAATGCCAACTTAAAAAAAGCGTCTCTGATTCATTGTACCACTAGGTTAGAACAAAAATATGTGGGTGATTTTGGTATTGATGCACCCACGGTTAATATACCTTTAGGAATTCATTTCCCGACGGCTTATCCTAACGCTAAAATAGCCCTGCGTGACAAATATAATATTTCGGTTGGTATCGAAACCCCGATTATTTTGTTTCTGTCCAGGATTCACCCCAAAAAACAACTTGATTTTTTGCTGAAAGTTTTGGCTAATATCCAGGGAGAAAATAACTTTCATTTGGTGATTGGAGGGAGTGGAGAACCTGCTTATTGTCAATATATTGAGGGAATAATCAGCAGCCTGGGATTAGGGGAAAAAGTGACATTTACAGGTTTTGTTAGCGGTGAGGATAAACAACTTTTACTCTATGGCTGTGATTTCTTAGCATTACCATCTTTGGGGGAAAACTTTGGTATTGCGGTGGCTGAAGCTATGGCGGCTGGATTACCTGTAGTGATTACCCCGGAAGTTGAGATCGCGGTAGATGTAATTGAAGAAAATGCTGGTTTGGTTGTACCGGGAACCCTAGACCAGTGGGAAAGTGCTTTAAAGCAGTTAATTAATACACCGGATATCAGGCGAGAAATGGGTAATAATGGACAAAACTTATCTCGACAGCGCTATAATTGGAATGTGATTGGTCCTCAGTTTGTGGAGGCTTACAATTCGATTTGTCAGCCCTAAAATCGGGAAGGCGATCGCTTTATACTTAATCAGTAACTATTGGATGTTATCAAAACTATGAATCTTCCTAAAGTCTCTGTAATTATTCCCACCTATGGACGCGAAGAATTATTGCGGAATAGTTTATCTGATGTGATGAATAATGATTACCCCGATTTAGAAATTTTGGTGGTTGACCAAACGAAAAACCATGAACCGGAAACTCAAGAGTATTTAGAAAAGTTTTCCAAATCCGGTAAAATTTCCTGGTTTAAACTGGACTGGGCTAGTTTACCGGGGGCGAGAAATTATGGGGTGCGACGCGCTACGGGAGATATTGTAATCTTTATTGATGATGATGTTACACTTGAGACGAGTTTCGTCATGTATCATGTTCGCAACTATCTTGATCATCCTGAAATTGGCGCGGTAGCGGGTCGGGTATTAACCCCAGAACATTTACAGGGAACCCACAAACAACCGACTTTTGATTATCTACCACCAGAGGCGAGTGATCCGGGTATTGCTTGGTATTATTTGGATGTGGTTAATACTATTAAACCTCAAAAAATTATTAGTGGTCGGGGGTGTAATATGTCTTTTAGGCGATCGCTTTTTACTGACCATGGAATTTGGTTTGATGAACGATTTAGGGGTAGCGCGGTTCGTGAGGAGTCGGATTTTTTCTTGGATATCCGAAAAACTGATTATCAGATTTGGTATGACCCAGAAGCTGTTTTAGTGCATATTGGGGAACCCACCGGAGGCTGTCATGATATTAGTACCCGGTCTTTAGAGTACCAAATTACCCATTATCATAATCATTTTTTGATGGCATTTAAGCATTTAACCTGGAAACAATCCCTGCATTTATATATCCGTTTATTTGACTGTCATGTTCTCGGACATCCCCCTTGTAACAAAAGTGGCGGGTTTACTAAGATTATAGCGAGGGGGATTTTCTATTTCTGGGGATTTTTTCGTGCCATTTGGACTCAAATACAAGGACTGTGGAATGATGGACAGATTTACACGCGCCAAGACCCCCAAGCTATGTCTGGGGTTAATTAAGAGTGATTAATTGGCTTGAAATTCAGTCCTATAAACGGGTTCACCACGGTTAAGGGTAGCGATTTCGCGCTCGGAAGCGACGGGTAGGGGGTTCTCTGTTAACCAATGTTCTGAGAGGAGATGAAAGCGGGGATTTTCCTTAAAGCGATCGCGCATTTCGAGCGCCACAGTTTCCACGTCCGAGGCTAACAATACCCAACCACCGGACACCATAAACTTGGCTAAATCTTCCACCAGTTGCGGTTGTACTACTCGCCGCCGTTGATGCTTGCTTTTAAACCAAGGGTCAGGAAATAAAATACTAACTGTTTTGATAGTTTCCGGGGGCAAAGATGCTAAAATTGAGGATAGGGAATAGTTAGCATTACCGAAAATATAGTGTAAATTAGTTAGCTGTTTTTGGTCACGCCAATGGTTGGCTTCTTCCACTAAAGGCTGACGTATTTCTATCCCCAAAAAATTCTGATATTCTTGGATTTGAGCCAGTTTCCATAAAAACCTACCCCTTCCGCATCCGATATCAATATGGAGAGGTTTGTTAATATCAGTATATATCTCCGACCAATTCGGGGTTTTAACAGAGAATTGAAATTTCCGCGCTAAAGGGTTAACGTGCTGACGAACCCGAACTCTTGCCAATGTTTACACCTCCAATTAAAAGCCATTAACTATTAATTAATGATTGTAATAGTTCCCCATGAACTTGGGCGCGATCGCTCAGAGATTCAATTTGCACAGGGTCAAGGCGATCGCCATTAGCATAATGTTCAATCCAGGCTTTACTAATGATATTGGCATCGTCGGGAATTTGGGAAAGTTCCCAACCGGGAAAGTCTAATTCTGCCATTAAATGACTCACTTTCGGATCGTAACTAATAGCAAAACAGCGACATTCCTGGGAAGCGGCCATAATTAAACTATGCAGTCGCATTGATATAGCCATTTCCACCCCCTGAAATAATCCCCGCAACATTTGAGGGTCTGTTAATTTCAGAATTTGGCTATGGTAAGGAATAGCCTTATGGATTAACTCAGCGATCACCAAATCTTGGGATAATTGAAACGGAACCAGTAAAATATAGGTATCCGTCGCCTGCTGAAAAGACACCAAAGCCCTAGTTAAAATCTCTAACCGTTTTGGGGTCAATAATGGATGCGATCGCCAGGTAACAGCCACTCTAGGCGCTGGCAAATCCCACAGCCCTGGTACAGGTTTTGGGTCGAGAGCCCACACGGGATCAGGAGCTAAGGTAAACGGAATTTGCCAATCTGTCAATAGGGCAGCCGAACCACTATCACGGACAGTAACTAGATTACACCCCGCAAAAGCCCTTTTTGCGATAGCGCGGGTAATCGGACGCTGGAGAGGACCAATACCTTGAGACCAAGCAATCGTCCTCAATCCCATCTGTTGAGCTAATCCCATCAATCCCGTATAATATAATGGGCTGATGGCGCTGGTGACATCTTGAATTAAACTCCCACCCCCCCAGATAAACCAATCAGCAGCCCGCAAAACTTTCAACACCTGAAAGGCATTTCGGCGATCGCAGGTTTTAACTCCGTATTGGGTCTGAGTTTGGCTAGGGTTTCCCGATAAAGCGATCGCTTCTACCGCATCGGGTAGCATCTGTAATAACGAAGCCAAAAGCGCCTCATCACCGCCATTCCCCTCCCCATAATAACCACAACAAATAGCCCTTACCATCTTGCTATTCAAACTTGAACTGTTCTTGTACCGTTAAATATACCGATATCCAATAATTCGTCAAATCTCATCAGGCAATAATTAGGGAAGACCCCCAGACTGCTGCTGGCTATGTCTGCTTGGTAGAATTCATAGCAATTGATAGCAGCATTTACATATCCCCCAACTCTCAGTATTGCACCCCAGTAGCTGTCAAAAGATATTAACAGACTCCATTATCATAACACTCAGAGGGTCGTCTTTGTTGAACCTCCGGTAGTGGTAACTCGTAGGGGGATGTATTTTCACTCCCCCAAAATATAGATTCTGTCTTCACCGGGAAAGATAAGACCTCAGACTGATTAAAAACGGCATTTGGGACCCCCGGGATGGCCAAAAACAGGGGAAATGCCATCATCAGCATTTGGGTTTGTGATTTAATGTTACTCATGATTTGAACCTCGCCTAAGCTGAACTTGATTAAAAATAGGCAAACCGTCGAGGGTTTTGTATCTTACTTGTTTCATTTTTCCAGTTAGAAATGAGATAGCAGGATTTTCCTGAAATAGGGAAAGAACACGGTTTAATTGGGACTTGGGCCCAGGGGGGTTAATTTAATCCTTGCCAACTTTCTATAATTCCATTATGATGGAGCGAACTCCCAATCATCATCTGCCGTATGACAGTTATTGCTGAGGCTGAAGGGCTGATGAGTAGGTGCTAGGGTCATGGGGTGATTGGGTCTAATGGTCAACATAACTCGGAATCATTAAATAATGATGTAGCCGGGACTTGCTCTGATCAGGCGATCGCCCCCAAGGTAAAAAATGGAGTCAATCAGAGAAATTTATGGTAGAGGACTTTCATAAGCTAAGTTTAGCTCTATTTAGTGGTAAAGGAGGTGTGGGTAAAACCACCCTGGCTTGTGGGTTAGCCCTCCATTGGGCTAGTCAGTTTCCTGATGATCGCATCCTGCTACTATCAACAGATCCAGCTCACTCCCTAGGAGATGTGCTACAAATGCAGGTAGAGAACACCCCCCACCATGTCGCAGCCATGGCTGATTTTGTTCCTCTGCCTAACCTGAGTATCCGCGCCCTAGATGCCCATATACTCCTCAAAGACTTTAAGGAACGCTACGGAGATACCTTACAATTGTTGGTGGAACGTGGCAGTTTTGTAGAAGGCGAAGACCTTACCCCCGTTTGGGACCTCGAATGGCCGGGAGTTGATGAGTTGATGGGTTTATTGGAAATTCAGCGCCTCTTTGACGAAAACCTGATCGACCGGGTAGTGGTGGATATGGCTCCCAGTGGTCACGCCCTTAACCTTTTGGGGTTAATGGATTTTTTGGATAATTTGTTAGAATCCCTCGAACTATTCCAAGAAAAACATCGCACCATCGGCAGTTCCTTTACTGGTAGCCACCGCCAAGACGAAGGAGATGAGTTTTTAGATGAAATGCGGGACAAACTCGCTTCAGGACGCGCTAGGCTGCAAGATGCTGACCATACCTCTTGTTTCTGTGTGGCTATTCCTGAACCTATGAGTTTATTTGAAACCCGGCGATTTTTGGAGTCTCTACAAACTCTCAAAATTCATCTGGGTGGGGTATGGATTAATCATATCGTGACCGAAGCTGTTGATGGCGATCGCTATCGTGAACAGCAACCCCTCATGGCTGAGTTTATCAAAATCGCCGCCGATCAGCCTATATTTCTAGTCCCGGAATTAGACACCGAACCCCTGGGAGTTACCGCCTTAAATAGCTTATTTGCTCAAACTAAGCCTTTGGGTAACGATGACCAATTAGCTATCATCACCCAAACCGAAAACCAGCCCGTATCATTGGTGACATTCCCTGATGCTCCTAAATTACCAGATTTTCTGTCCTTGGGGCGGCGTTTAGTTATTGTCGGGGGAAAAGGTGGTGTGGGTAAAACCACTGTTGCTGCTGCTATAGGTTGGGCGATGGCAGAACGTTACAGCGCGCGCCATGTTAGAATGGTATCTATTGACCCGGCCCATTCCTTGGGTGATGCCTTCGGTTGTCAGTTAGGACATCAAGCCCTTAACATTACTGATAACCTTAGCGGTCAGGAAATTGATGCTGACCAGGTTCTCGATAGGTTTCGCTCAGACTATCTCTGGGAATTGGCGGAAATGATGGGGGGAGATTCTGGAGACCCTGATGCTAATCTCAAACTGGCTTATGGACCAGAGGCTTGGCGGCGCATTGTTTCCCAGTCTCTCCCAGGACTTGATGAGATGTTGTCTCTGGTGGAGGTGATGGAGTTATTGGAAAGCCACGAACAAGATTTGATTGTATTAGATACTGCTCCCACGGGTCATCTATTGCGGTTTTTGGAGATTCCTACCGCTATGAGTGATTGGCTGGCTTGGATTTTTAAGCTGTGGATTAAATATCAGAATGTCTTGGGAAGGGTTGAGTTTATGGGACGGTTGCGAACCTTGCGCCAGCGGGTCGTGAAAGCACAAAAACGTCTGGCTGACCCCGAATATACCGAGTTTATTGGAGTTGTTCAAAATCGCGAGGCTATTCTAGCAGAAGCTGAAAGATTAGTCGAATCTGTCCGGGAACAGTCGATCGCCCAAAATTACATCGTACATAATCGCGCTGAATTGGGTAAGGCAATTTCAGGCGATCGCTTTGGGGAATTGGCGATCGTTCCTTTACCTAATTTACCTCGCTGTGTTGAGCCGATATTCCGCATTCAAAAAGCCGCTGAATTAATCTTTTAACAGCACCCTAAATGCGATCAACACCGAACCAAACCACCCTAGACGGCTATATATATGCCGCCACATTTTCCCATGCTGTTATCATAAGTCAATCTCCGAGATTTGTCAATAGGCAATCTGGCAAATTAGGGATTATTCTATAAATGGTGTATTAATCAATCCAAGGAAGGAATGAGCCATGGTTAAGGGTAATCTTCTGAGTCGATGGTGGGGAGTAACGATGATGGGGATAATGATTAGTTTAACCGGGAGTATTAGTCCGGTGTCTGTCCTAGCTGAATCCGACTCTTCCGACCCCTCAGAAACCTATACAACTATTATGGATTGGTGTCTGAATAGGGAGAATTTATCCCCAGATGCTAGATATACCGTACAACTGATTTTGAGGGAAGCCGGAACCTTTAACTGTGCGAGAGCTAGTGAAAACTTGCTAAATTTAAATAGACTAGATCTAAACACCAGTTTAATTAGGGATGTTGCGCCTTTAGGAAGTCTCACCAACCTAACGGAATTAAGATTGATGAATAACCGAATCTCAGATATCAGTCCTCTCGCGAATCTGACGAACCTGGAAAATCTGGATTTAAGTTACAATCTACTCACCGATGTTAGTGCTTTAGGGGAACTCATGAATCTGAGAGTTCTTAACCTGAGTTATAACCAAATTAATGATGTTAGTAGCCTCAATAATTTATCAAGACTAAATGAGTTAAATCTCAATCACAACAACATCTCTAATATCAGTTCCTTATCTTCCCTAGAACGCATCACTTATTTATTTGTCAGACATAACCCAATTGCAGACCAGACCTGTCCGATTTCGCCGAGATTTATCTGTCAGTTTTAGTTGTTAGGGAAAGGATAATTTCCGATTGATTGACTGAGATTACTCAAAGTTTTTATAAACTTGGCGAAATTGTAAAATCAAGCCGAGGGTGACTTGTTTCATCACCTGGTAGAGAATGGATATAATCACAAATGTAATCATGATGACTAGCAGCGGTTTTCGGCTAGTCAAATCATTCAAAGTCTCGACCATAATCACATCTGGTTGAGTCACCAAGTCCCAACTATTAAATCTTTGAAAACGTCCTAGATATACACCGATCGCACAGAGAAAATGAACGAGAAACTCAGCCGGGATTACCCATTTTTTGGCTCCTTGTTTAACTAAATAGTGACCCTGATTAATTAAGGAAATGACATAGGCTTGAAATCCCATGAGAATTGCGAAGACATGAAGGGGGATAAAAAACAGAGTAATAACCCAGACAGAATATCCGGCTCTGGTGGCTCTAATTAAGTGGATAATATCGGTGAGTAAATAGGGTGCATTAGGCAAAAAAGCGATAAAAACCACTAAAGTAATCCACCACAACCCAGACCGAGAGATATTTTTGCGCCGAAACAGAAAAAAGCTGAGAACTAGGGGAATAAACGCTAAAAACAGATTCCAAATAATCCAGCCACTATGTCGATTAAAAGCATCTAAAGCACCAGCGAGTATAGCTTCCATGATATCTTAACTTCCTCCGTTAGTGAAATTCAATCAAGCTCGCGCCATGCTAGAGAATATTATATCTAACTAATCATGATGGCCACAGGATTTTAAAAACCGTTGAGGGATGGTGGTCTGACTCCCCCAATGTAGGTGTAAATAGGAACAGTGAACATTAGGAAGAGGGTTCCAACCTTCGGGGTGAGTTTCTGGGAGGCTGTGATAGCGAGAAATGTCATAGATAGGGTTAGGGGGTTCTTCGGTTAGGTGGGAATGGTGGAATTGATGACCGCAGACGGTATCTCCTGAAGATAGTAGGGGTGTTTCTCGTAAGACTTTCCCTTGATAATATCCTAAAGTCAATCGTTTTTCCATAATAGCGGTAGTAGGAAGAATTCCGACCATAGACCAGGCTTGTTGATTAAAGTCGATAATTTGATCACATAAATACATTAACCCCCCACATTCTGCATAAGTAGGAATACCGGAGTTAATGAGCGATCGCACTTGTTGAATAGCGGGTTGATTTTGACTTAAAGACTCAGCGAATACTTCGGGAAATCCGCCGCCAAAATACAGACCATCAACGGGTTCGGGAATGGTTTGTGTTAGGGGACTCCAGGAGATTAATTCGGCTCCCAATTCTTGCAATAAATCGAGGTTATCAGCATAGTAAAAACTGAAAGCGACATCACGAGCGATCGCTATTTTCACGCGGGGAATTTTCACGGGAATCTCTCGAGGTTCTGGGGTGAGAGTTTCCGCAGTCAATAGGGGAAGTAGTTGTGACCAATCAAAACAATTAGCGGCTAATTCTGTCAGTCGCTTTAAGAGGATATCAAGATTAGAAATTTCTTGGGTGGGAACTAATCCTAAATGGCGGTCAGGAATGGTAATATTATCCTGGCGGCGCACGACACCTAAAATCGGCAAATTCAGAGGTTTTAAGGCGGCTTTCAGTAAATCCAGATGGCGATCGCTTCCGACTCGGTTCAGGATGATACCGGCGAATTTTAGCCGAGGATTTATGGTACAATAACCATGGGCGATCGCCGCCACAGAACCGGATAATCTAGCGCAATCAATCACTAAAATAATCGGCAAATTCAAGCATTCAGCAATATAAGCAGTTGAGGCAAAATCAGAGTTAAATTCTGTGGATTCCCACCCGGTAGGAATACCATCAAACAACCCCATAACTCCCTCAATAACTCCTAATTGAGAGCCACTAATATGGCGCTGAAAACAGGATTTAACATAATCTTCTGAAGTCAGAATTGGATCGAGATTTCGACAAGGTTTTTGGGTAACATACTCATGAAACATCGGGTCAATGTAATCAGGACCCACCTTAAAAGATTGCACATCAAAATTGTGATGTTTCAGATAAGCTAAAATACTGAGCGTAATTGTGGTTTTACCTACGCCGCTGCGTTCTCCCGCAATGATAACAGTCATGAAAAATCTACCTATTTCGACAATTTTTTAAGCATTATTTACGATTAAGAATTACCCGGATCAACGGAGAAATCCTCAACTTGTTGCAGCATAATTTGTTGTTCAAATAGATCTGGATATTCTTGAATCCAGTCATCAACTAAAAAATAAAAAGATATCCAGCAACTCATAACCACATGACCCAGGATTAATAACAGAAACGGACCACTAATTAAAGGGGGAGTTGGTCGCAGTTTAAATTTAGCATCAATCAACTGAATTAAAAACACAAAACAAGCGCAGATAATCGGCCAAACAGTTATGGCAAATGTGGGTAACTGTTCAGCAGTTTCCTGATCAACTAATACGGTAATTAAAGTTCCGGTAATCCAAGGACTTAGGGAAACACCACGAATGATAAAAGGATGTTGATTGGTGCGCCAAGAAATGCCAGCAGTTAGCAAAATCCAACTCAGGTTGGCTATGGAGTTACTGCGTTCGATGTTATCGGTCAGCAGGCTAGAAACTAACCAAGCCAATAGACCGACTATGACTACACTTTTCCAGTGATATAACTTAGGTGGCTTAACGGTATTTACCACGGAAGTGACATTTTTAACTAAGGGATGTTTCAGGGGATTATCCATTATGATGAAACCTCGTTAGCTTGCAGTACAGTTAAGGCTATAATACACACATAACTAATGGTGTGTGCGCGGACAAGAGAGCGAATAATGATTTGAGTCTCCTGACTCATGGAAAAAATCAGAGGACTTTGAGATTTTTTGGGGTCAGGCTTGTCTTGTTGGGGGGGGATTTCGCATAAAAATTTATACAAAGCAAATCCATTAACTTTAATGGCTAAATATAACAAAAAATAAACCATCGTAATGAGGAGCAAGGTTAGAGACAATTGGGGAGTTTCTCCGACCAGAAGATACACGATAAAATCTTTCTGAACAAAGTCAGGAATCACTCCCTTTATTATAAAAAAGCTCATAATTCCGACGATTTCTGCTAACAAATTAATGGCGGCTGCATATTCGACACTTTTGCGGGGGGACAAATTCAGATAACCACTCAGAAGCCATGATTCAAGGGTAATCACAATTAACAAACGACAAAATCGGGTGAGGATTGTCCGTATTCCAATGGTGACAGCAGGTAGCATGAAGCGTGGACTCCATTAAGATGATAAACTTAATCTATCATTAAGTTGGGAAATGATTAACATTTGCTGTACTAGGGTACACCAAAGCTATTTTCGTCAGCACCCCCGGCTGAAGCACGGGGGCTTCGTGCCCCCCGATTTCAGGTAGCTGACCAGCTTAAGCCTTAACTGGCTACGTGAGCGAGCAAGAGTTAAAGTTCCTACCCTGGAATGCG
>NZ_JBIMLI010000072.1:0-23935 GCF_051859755.1 Limnospira sp. | reverse complement strand
TGTGTGATTCCAAGTCCACTGAGATGTTGTACAAATCAATTCGCTTACTTATCTATTATTTGAAGCATGGACAACTTTCTCGGTTCTCTTAATCATTCCTCACTGTGCAATATCGTCTTCCTTCGCAAACTTTGTGCTTTAGTTGGTGATCGCCATCTCTGTAACAGCCTGGATTGTTTGAAAACCTCGGAGGGACAAGCGGCGCTGTTTTGGTGGGAACAAAATCAACATCAGCTTGAAGCGATCGCCAGTTCCTCAGATCGGGTCAATTTGGAACCAGGAAGCTCAACAGAACGACAAACTAAAGAACGGATCATTAAACATCCCATCAGCGCTCAACAGCAAACCATTCAAACTCCAGACAACAGAGAAATCGCCTTTCCCCAATGGGTTCAACAGGAACAAAACCCCCAAAACGTATTTAATTGGTTGTGGCGTATGATGCCGGAACTAAGACGACAACAGGATTCGGACGCTCTACTCGACCCTCAACACTACATTTTACCCGACTGTCCGATTCATAGCTATCGTGCCACAGTCTCAGCGATCGCCGGAGCGGTAGACTTTGATGAACGGGGGATTGTCACTCAATACCCTTACTTGCTGCTGTTTACCTTTTCCCCGATTCAGGACTTTATCAAAGCTTCCCGCAAATTTCTAGACTTTTGGGCAGGGTCATACTTGCTACACTATCTAAGCGCTCAACTCTGTTGGTTCGTGGCTGAAACCTACGGTGTAGATGCGGTGATTACCCCCTCGCTTTGGGGACAAGAAATCATCGACGCACTCTTACTCAAAACCTATCCAATTTTTAGAGAAAGCTTTCAAGAACTCAGCCCCGATGGAACAGACCCCCTGACTCGTTTTAATGAGCGTTTGAGTACCACCCTAGCAACCGCAGGCTTTCCCAATACGATAACCATCTTAGTTGGAAGCTCCGAAACCGCACAACAACTCGGAGAAACTTTGTGTGAAAAATTGCGGTCTGAATGGAGTGCGATCGCCCAAAATATTAGAGAAGGAATCCCCGATCATCCCATACCCGAACTTAGACAAGGAATTCGCGATCGCACCATCGCATTTCTGCAAAACCCCCAAAATCATAAGCGGATTGAGAAGATCTTAGAAGAATTTTCCCAGTCGGGAGGTCACGACGAACAAAACCGACATGATCTCGAAAACTGGAAGCGGAAAAGCTGCTGGGAATGGCGGGGATTATGGAATGCTCAAATTGACCAAACTTGGCAACCCTACTGGACGGCTGTTCCGTTGGGTGATCCGAATACTTCTCTAATGATTGAGAAAAATGATGACGATCAATTGAGCGAAGACTGGATCAAAAAACAAGAAAAAGTGGCTCAAACTCGCGTGATCAATCCCCCTCCCACAACGGCGGAAAAAATGCTCTACACAACCCTCAATAATGGGACTTGGTGGGGGTCAATTCAATCTCGATGCGGTCAAGCCATTCAAGCCATTAAAAATACTAGAACTTGGGCAATTCCCATTTCTCCGGGTGTTCGTTCTACATTATCGGGACAACTGAGCGCCCTACATCCTCAATTTCGATATTCTGGAAACTTCCGGGAAGGATACGGTTTACCTATTGAATCAATGCGATTATTTTGGCGATTAATAGCAGAAGTTTATCCAGGATTATTTGACGGCTCGGAAATGCTGAACGCTCTAGAATTAACGAAGCGCATGGCTTGGGTTTATGGTGGTGTGGGTGAGTCTTTAGGAATTGATTTTAGCAATTTAGAAAATGAAAAAATAGACTATAGCCAATTAATTCGCTTTCCCAATCTCAGTTCTATTGCTTCAGCCCGATTTGCTTACCAAGATTTGCAACAAGATCAAAATCACGGTAAACTCAGTCAATATTGGCAGAAATTACAAATTAATATCAAACAACAATTTGGGAAAACCAGTCAAGAATATCAGGATTTTCTGGCTCAAACTCGGGGTCGTCCTTTCCACATCCCTAAAACCGATATTTGTATTAATCGCCAAAATTTACCGGGGCGATACTATAACGGCGTGATGTTTTCTAGCAAATGGCTTGCCGAAGATATGGGATTAGAAAAAGAACAGAGACCCGAGTTGCGAAAGATTGTAGACCTAACTCACTCCGAATGTGGCTTTGGCGACAGTAGCCCAACAGATTGGTGGGTGATGATCTTAGGAGATGGGGATGGTATGGGGCAATATGTTTCCGGTAAAAAACTTCATCCTTACCAAGAATATTTAACCGAAACTCATCCCGAAACTTTCATCGATCGCGATCGCTATCCCGACCTAGATGAAAACCAGTATGAGCAGAAAAAACGGCAGTTCATTAAAGCCTTTAGAGATGATAAACATTCCCTGCTGAAAACCCGTAAGCGCATGGGACCCGCCACTCATGTTGGTCTAAACCGCGCCCTGCTAGACTTCTCTAACCGTTTAGTTCCCTTTATTACCGAAAAGCGGTTTTGTGGTCGCGTGGTCTACAGTGGCGGAGATGATGTGATGACGGTACTCCCTTTAGAAGATTTACCCGATTATCTGCTCTCTCTGAGAGCCGCTTGGTGTGGGGGCGACGACCCCTATCAACCCCAAGCGGGCGATCCAGACTTGAAATTTCAATCCCAAGGCGGCTACTGGCGACCCACTTCGGATACAAATGATTTTCAAGGCTTACCAGACCGATCGCTGTTTACGATGGGATTCGGGGCAACGATGAGTCTGGGTATCGTGATCGTCGATAAAAGTGTTCCCCTCCCAGTCGCCCTGGAAGCCCTTTGGGAAGCAGAATCCGACCGGGCTAAAGAATTATCCGGTGGTCTACTGATGTCCATCGATCTGTTGCGGGGACTGACGGAATGGCGATCGCTATCTTTGATGCGATTTGTCCTGTCTGAAATTTTCCGTTTATCGAGTGTTCCCAACAAAAACGGCCTATGTTTTCGAGTTCTCTACAGTTCAGGAAACACCCTAGAAGCTCTGATCAAAGGAGAATTATACGCCGGTTGGCGAGATTGGATCACCACTGAACATCATCAAGCCTTGAGTTCTCTACTCTATCGCCTCGCCGAAGAACTCCCCCGCCATGCGGATTTGACCCCATCTTCTTACTTAATTGCTCAAGCCGCCAGAGCGATCGCCTTACGCCGAGACGACAAAGACTTGGTTCAAGAAAATATCGACAAACTGTTGATCTGGCTCAGATATTGGGAAGATTGGGCGCGATCAGTCCATGTTCAATGGTTAATCGACCGGGAGAAAAACCCCGATACTCCCAAACCAATTGGAATTGACCTTAAGGACTTAAGTAATATTCTGCGTTTTTCGGCGTTTTGGCTCGATAAAATGCAGCAACGCCAACAATGGCACAGACAGGATCAGGAGGCTTAGATGGATTGGTATAAGATTGACCCCCTAGATGTTCTACTATTTCGGGAAGCCAAGCCCTTCAGTCCAGGGGAAGGCGCACGGGCTAAAGGACAGTTTCCGCCTATGCCCAGTGTAGTCTTTCAGGCTTTGCGAACGGCAACCCCTACCGCCCAACCCCATCCCGAATTTTTGGGGGTATTTTTATTAGATGGAGACAATACCCTTTGGTTGCCAACTCCCAAAGATTTGATCGGGGTGAAGCGGCGAACAAAAGATGATTTGCCCAACGAAAGAACAGAAAGTTGGCGGCGACTCACGCGGTTGGTGCCTTGTGAAACTCTGGAGTCGTGGGAGTCAGTCTGTTATTCCCAAGAGAGTTTACCGCCAATGGTTCCGCCTGAACTCAACGGTGAGGAATATGTTTCGGGTTCACCCAAACCCTGGATGAAAGCTTCTGCTTTATCTGCCTACTTGTGTGGAAATTCGCATTTTGCTGCTGATAATTTTACCGATAACCCCTGGGATATTCAGGTTCTCCCCCATACTCACATCGAAGACGGCACCCGACAGGTTCAGGATGAGGAGGGCTTTTTTACTGAAGTCGCAACACGCCTCAAACCGGGGTGGAGTTTGGTTGCGAGGGTGCAGTTGCTAGGGTTGCCGGATGAACCTTTTGTGGTACGCTTGGGTGGGGAAGGACATCGCGCTATTGTTTCCAAGCTGAAAGCTACTAAAAATGATACTGACGGGTTAGACTGCCTGAATTTACTGTGGAAGCAAGCATTACCGGATGTTCTCGAACCGGGACTGTTTGCCTACCTCCTCACCCCTGGACTTGCAGAAACGGCAGAACAGGTCTATGGTCTTTATCCCCAGGCTTGGCGGGACTGCTTATTGGGGTGTGTGGGCGATCGCCAATTGTGGTGGGGCGGAGTTGCCAAAAAAAATCGCCGCAAGGTTCGCACAAAAAACGGGTTAGAAGAATTAGAAGAAAAATCCTTTGCTTTGCAACCCCAATATGCTTTTGCTCCCCCCGGAACGGTATATTTATTCAATTCTAAATCTATTCAATTGACCCGCTTACAATCAACTTTCGGTCATTTGCTCCCAATCACTCAAGATAAACCTTGGTGGGAAACCTTTCGCAAACTCAATTATGGAAAATTACTTTGGGGACGACGATGAATAACAGCTATCTTGTTTATTTGTACCTTTTATCACCTTTGCATACTGGAGGAACTTCCCAGGAAGGAAATGTTGTCGGTATTGCTCGGGAAACTCATACAGATTTGCCCTATTTGCCTTCTAGTACCATACGCGGAGGGTGGCGAGCCAGTGTCGGGCTGAAAGATTATATTGGTTGGCAGACGTTAAACGAGGAAAAACCGGAAGTTTGTATTACTTGAACCAACCGCAAACCCTGTTTAAAGACCAAGAAACTAGCGGCAAAGTTCATCATTGGCGACAATTTGGCTATTCAGAATTATTGTGGATTTCTTATCAAGATAAAAACTAATGACTTACAATTACGCTTACCTTTATTTACTGTCTCCCTTGCATACGGGCGGCACTACTCAAGAGGGAAACTTACTCGGAATTGCTCGTGAGTCTCATACCAATTTACCCTATCTTCCATCCAGTAGCATTCGGGGTCGGATACGCGCTAGTGAGGGAGACACAACCAAAAGAAATCGACTTTTTGGGACAACTTTGGAAGAATCTTCTACACTCGAACAGGGGGATATTTGGATCGGCGATGGTTCGCTTCTTTGGCTACCCGTCCCATCTCTGAGTCACGGTATTGTTTGGATTAGTTCTCCGATGTTATTGCGGCGTTGGGGACGTTTTCAGGAAAGTTTACCAGAGATTCCCGAAGCTTACAGCACCAATTTAGACACTGATAAACCTGCTTACTTAAAAGATGCCATTATCAAACCGAATCATTTGCGGGCTTGGAGTGATTGGGAGCATTTTATGCCCGAACATACACAAACTCAAATGATTGAAAGGGTTTTGATTTTGCCCGACCAACACTGTTCAACTTTGATTCAAATGAGTCTGTGGCGACAGGTTAAAATTAAACTCGATCAACATAAATCTGTTGATGGTGGTTTCCGCTATGAAGAAGCTATTCCTCCCGATACACTGATGTATTTTCCTTGGGGTTTGACGGCAAAAGCCAACGGAACAGCAGAACAGTCTGAATCCGATTTTAAAAAGTTAATTGAGAGTCACGAACTCTTGCAAATTGGAGGTCAGGAAAGTTTAGGTCGTGGTTTTGTTCAACAGTGGTTAGATTCATAATCAGGAGTAATAATTATGATAGTTTTCGACCCCCGCACAATTGCAACACCCGTTTATGATGCTTTGTCTGGATTGCGATCGCAATATAATGGAAATGATACTCGTCTCAAAGAACAAAAAAGTCAAGCTGTAGAACTTTATACCTATCTTTCCACTTGGGGTATGATGCGGTTAAAAGCTGAAGAAAAAGCTTTGAGTCAAGATGGAAAAAAGGATGTTGTTCGTCAGTATTTCCAATGCTTGCAAACTCTGTCTGATGTTCAAAATTTAATCGGTGATCAGGGTTTAGAAACCCTAAAAAATCTCGGAACAGAAGAATATCTGGGCTTGACTGGTTTAGGTTTGGCATTATCTCAAGAATTTGCATTCTGGGCTAACGCAATTTATCACGATATTAAAGGAGAGAAATAATCTAATGGTATTTGAACGTCCTAAACCTCCCAATAAAGCAAATTCAAGACCGAATCCGACCCCAAGACCGAATCCTCAACAAAACCGACCCAATAGAGGCGGAAACGCCCCTCGCAGACCTGGAAATGGTGGCGGAAACCGGGGGAGAAATGGTGGCGGTAATGGGGATAATCGCCCTCCGCAGCCCTCTCCCTGGCTAGACTCAGAGAATGAACCCGAACCTGATGATAATGCTAGTTTTGTTGAATATCTGCGGTGGATGCGATCGCCGGATCATCCTCAAAAAGATGGAACCAAAACTCAAATTTTGCATAAGGCTGAAGACTCAGCTAACTACAATAAACGTCTCGGTCTACTTACAGAAAGAACTAAATTAATAGCAGGAAAAGATAATTGTTTTCAGGTTAGGTGTTCCTGGCGAATTCGGGTTGGTGGACATCGAGGGCCAGAAAGTATTTTGTTACCCGCTTTTGATGCTTTGGGAATGCCCTATATTCCATCTTCAACCCTGCGAGGTGTTGCGAGAACTCAAGCCATTCGAGAAATAATGAAGCGGGATAAGATTGAGTGGCAAGAAGCCGAGAAGAAAATAGCACCTTACTTTGGTTCTTTGGAAGCTGAGAAACCCCATCGCAGTGGAAAAGTTATCTTTCTAGATGCTTATCCATTACCCAATCAAATGGGTTTACAGATGGATATGGCAAACAATATTTGGAAATGGGACAACAATAACGAACTCGAATATAATCCCAATCCCAACCCGTTTTTATCTCTGAGAGAACCCACCTTTTTAATCGGGTTAAAGTTGGCAAGCCACTGTGACGACCGGACGATTTTGCAGAAAGTAAAAGGGTGGTTAACAGCAGGGCTACAAGCGGGAATAGGTTCTCAGGTTAATTCGGGTTATGGGGAATTAATTCGGGCGGGTTCTAGTCGTTCCTCCAATGAATTTTTGCGAGTCGAGTTTTCTTTGGAAGGTCAACTCATTCACGGACGAAAAAAATTTACTCAGTGGAATTGGAATGAACGCCGAAACGATTGGCAAATGAGAGGGCAAGCCGATGCAGAAGTGCGCCCAATTGCGTTTAAATCAATGTTGCGTTATTGGTTTCGAGCTTTTTCATTAGGTGTTTTGGATGTTGATACCGTTCAAATATGGGAAGCCCAATTATTCGGAGGGATTAATCCTAAAACATTTGGTTGGGTTAGAGTTGATATTCAAGATGGCAAGGTTACTCAACGGGAACCCCGACCAAACTTTAACGGAAAAGATGATGATTGCGGCGAACAAGTCGGAACGTTAATATTATCTTATTCTCCCGAAGCGCCCACAAACCAAAATATACCAATTCACAAACTCTTTGAATCTCTCACTTGGATGATGTTTCATTTAGGAGGAATTGGTCAGGGTGCCAGACGTCCGTGTTATTCCAGGCACAATCGCGATCGCGCTCCCTGGTATCGAGGTTCAACATTTTATATTGATAGTGATGAACAACTTTGGGAACTTCCTGATAATATTCGGGATTTTCAACGAAAATTTCAGCAAAAGCTAGAGCAATTTTATCAGACTTTATCTCAGCTTACCAGAAATCAAATGAATTACCGTCAACCTCGAAATATTGGTCAAGTACGCCGGGAACAGTGGACGGAAGCAGTTGATAGCAATTGTAGAATTATCGTCTGTTCAGGGAAAGAAGATTTTGAAAAACCTTATGTTTTGGCTGTTTTGCATAGCCAAGATTTAAAAGTAGAAGATAGACGCGGAAATATTAACTATGACGGGAATCTCTGCGGTCAAGTTTCGGGTCATGTTAAGCCCTCTCCCGTTTGGATTGCCGATTTAGGAGATTATCAAGTTGTAACGGTTTTTGGAGCAACAGAAAACCCCCGCCGTGAATATTTAAACCGCCTCCGAAGCAATACAAACAGAAATAGCTATTGGCAAATATGGCCTCTCCAAGAATAGTTTAATCTTCTGCAGTATCTACCAAAGATAGAATTAGTATAAATAATTGGGAGAACATCTTATGGTTCAAGTTTTAGCGCCGAAGGATATTACTTTAGAACAGTTGGAAACTCATTTTCAGCTTGAATGTATTGAGGATGATAACTTCTTTTGGGAGTGGAGAATTGATTTACCTGAACTCAATGACTGGGAAGTTCAACTCCTAGAAGAAATTAAAGCAGGTTATTCAAATTTAATCAAACAACCGCCATTACTAGAAAAACCGATTAACTTAACTGTGGTTTCTCCCTTACTATTTATTGGTCGTTTCTATCAATCTCCATTTAACATTAGAGCCGAAAAAAGTGTTGAAATATCCGCAATATCAGAGGATTCTGAATTAATTGTCAAGGGAAATATAGATACTTTAGTCTTAAAAAATCAAGTTTGGGTGATGGTTATTGAATCTAAACAAGCTAAACTCTCAGTCGAAGCCGGACTTGCTCAAATCTTAGCATATATGCTGGCTAATCCCAATTCTCATCAACCCAGTTTTGGATTAATCACAAATGGGGGAAGTTTTCTATTTCTGAAATTAATTCAAACTGAACACCCGCAATACGCAACGTCTGATTTGTTTGGCATCAACAATCGTCAGAATAATTTGTCAGATGTTCTCAAAGTCTTAAAGAAATTGATTCAAATTTCTCTAGTTTCTGACACTTAACTTTTTTATCTTGATATTCTCAATTTTTGTCATTTATGAAAACAACTTTAGTTGAATTTAATCGCCTCGATACCCTTATTATTACCCTGGGAACCCGTCAGGTTGGGTGGAAGTGTGAGGATGGAATGGTTCCCTGTTTGGGCGCTGATGGCGATCGCGGACTGGTTTAATTTTTCGTCAATCCCATGAAATGCTTGTGCAAATTGGTATCGGTGGTTAAACTGTTAATAATAACGGAGGATGGAAAGGATGACGATTCTGATTGCTAATATTGGTACTTCTGACCTGGCTTTGAAGTTCTATCAACCCCTGAAAAAGATTCAACGAGAAACCTCTGTAAGTGATGAAGATTTAGAACAAAATTATTTCCTTCCCGTCGGTTTTGATCGCAATGAACCTAATCTGAAGGAAGCTGAAAGCCAATTGAGTACAGGAGAATTATTGATTTGGCAAAACCGCTATCAATTGCTTAAAGAACAGTATTACCAGACGTGGAAAGTTAACACTTTTCGAGAGTTGACACAGTGCTTACTGGGAAAATATATAGAGACTCCCCAGGAGTTGCACGACTGCATTCGTCCGGGTCGTCTTTGGGGCGTGGTTAAAGAGGCTGTTGAAGCTTCTGTTCGAGATATTTATATTTTTGTGACCGACCAATTTTTAGAGGAGAACGGTGAGAAAAATAAAGGGGCTGATTCCGATACGGTTTATCTTTTTGAGATTTTACAGCTTTGGTTTGACCGTGAATTGAACAATCAAATTAATCTGCATAAAGTGGTAATTCCTAAAATGATTTCTCCGATTGACCAAGATGGTTTATTAGGAGAATATTACAACTTTTTTAAAGGTTTAGATCCGAGTGAGGGGATCTTGATTAGTGTTAAGGGGGGTACGCCCCAAATGCAAACAGCCCTGCGGGTTCAAGCGATTTCTTCTGATATTGCCAATCAAATTTACCTCGAACCTCAACTTTCGATTCAAAAGCTTTTGCAGGGAGAAGCATCGAGTTGTCGTCGGGTATCTTACTGGCGCTATCAACGGGTTCAAAAATATCAAACAGTTAAGAAACTATTGGCGCGTTGGGATTTTGACGGGGCGCGAGAAATTTTAACTAAATGGTTAGAAACGTTAGAAACTTTGGAGCGGTCTGGGATTACAGAAATCTCTGAGAGTCGTCATCGTTTGACGGTGGCGGTAAAAGCTTTAAAAATGTCTATTGCTTATCTGAATTTAGATAGTTACGAGGCTGATAAGCAAGCTGATAGCGGATTAGAACTATTGGAGGTTTTGTGTAAAAATGAGCAAGGGTTCATTTTGAATGGTGAACAAAATCCCTTTCGATTGTGTAAAAATTATGAACCTGTTCTGAATCTTTATACTCAATGTTGTCTCTTTTGGAAACTGGAGCGAATTGCTGATTTTTTAGGAAGTATGAGTGCTTTTTATGAGGAGATTTTACATCAAGCTTTTGAAAAATTAGACGCAATCTCTTATTTTGATAAGACTAAAAATGAAAATGATTGGTTTTTAAAGTTGGATGAGATTCGAGGAACTCAACTAGGGGAAACTTTTCTGAAGATTGAGAAGAAAACGAACACTTCCTTTCCCAAAATTTATCAAAATCAAAAGCAAAGCAATTATAAACTACAAGGACGCTTGAGCAAACGCAATTTTGTTAAGGCATTAATTCTAATTAAAAAGGGGAGTTCGGAGACTTTGGAGGGGCTGATCGCATCTCTAAAAAGTCTTGACTATTGGGCAGAACAGCGCAATTTCTTGATTCATGGAGCAAAGGGAATCTCTAAACAACGGATGGAAAACTTGCACTCTGAGGACTTGGAAAATCCGGGAAATTGGAAGATTGAAAAGACTGTTCGTGTTTCTTGTTTGCACACAGAAATTATACCACAAATGAGTCAAATTTATTGCTGTTTCGTTGAGTTGGTTTCACTTTCTGGCTTTCCAAATGTACAAGATTATCTAGTGGTGAATCAGGAAACGCGCGATCCGATTGAACCCTATTATCTTTACTCGGAAATTAAGGAATGGGTTGGGCAAATTTTGGATCACGATCAATAATCTTGTGGGGGTTGAAGAATCGCTGAAACCCTGATTCTTTCGTTGACCCCCCCGGAATGCTTTCTCTGTCGGAGTTTGAGCGATTATTTATACCCTATTATTGCAAATATGTCTCAATAATTTGGGTGCTTGCTTGACCCCCACAAATTTGAGTGCTAGAGTACAGTCAGGGCAAGGGTTTCAACTCGGTAGCCTTTAAACTTCTCTGAAAGTTAAACGTATGGAAACCATTATCTGCTACTTCTATACTTGGTAAAATACCACCTGCTTTAAACTTCTCTGAAAGTTAAACGTATGGAAACTAGTTTTTTCCTTCCTCCCTCTTATCGCGCCTCCCATCACCCTTTAAACTTCTCTGAAAGTTAAACGTATGGAAACAGTAGAGTCCCATCTAACATAGTAAAGGGGCGATCTTTAAACTTCTCTGAAAGTTAAACGTATGGAAACATTAACCTTCTGCCGTCTCCTGGTTGGGGGTAATTTGGGGGGTTACTTTCTTTAAACTTCTTTGAAAGTTCAACCTATGGAACCCCCACCAACCTCCCCCTAAAAGGAGGAAGCCTAATTTTTTTGCTAATTTGAAAGTTCAACCTATAGAGCAAATAACTTTAAAAAAATACCCCCAAATTTGAGGGTATATTGTTAGAACTAAATTCAGTTTCTTTCCATACGTTAGACTTGCTTAGAAGTCAAAGCGTTGCTGTTCTCAAATGGGTGGTAAACCACTTGATATTCAGCTTGAGGAACAAGCTTTTGTAAAATGCGCTGATGATTAACTGCATCATTTTGTGAACGAAAACGACCCACAACCAAACACTGATTATTAGTAACAGATTCTCGTTCTGAGGCGTTTGGCGATCGCACCAAACACCAGGGATGCAATCTCTCAAAAGCTGTCATTGCTCGTTCTCCTTACGCTTTGACCCCACGATAAGCCCAAGAATTTGCACAAAACAGGGCAGGCTACCCTTGACAAAGTTAACTGTTTGTGCAGTTGAACCGCTCCTTGAATTCGGTCGGTAGCTCGTCCCATCGTTCCCAAAGCAAATCCATCAGCGCCAAATGTCGCAGGTCAGTGGGAGTTGGGCGACGGTAACGTTTACCCCGTGCAAACCATCGCTTAACATTGACACTCTCACCACTAAAGGCTTTGCGTTGTAGTGGGAGATTCTTGCTTCATCGGGTTTGTCTAGTTCTAGGTCATATAAGTCCTAAAACCCCGTCCAGATTCCCCTCCACAAGCATCTGTTTTACACCCACTGACTGCCCGGCAGCAGGCTACAAAATACTCATTTATATTTATCGTCATCTCATTCACCCTTACGGGTTCGCCAGTCGCTTCAAGTCGGGAAACCCTCCCAACGCGCTGGCTCACAACATTCGACCCCCCTGCTATCAGGTATTTTTTTTTGGTGATACGAGTTATCTGGCGAGAAGAACCAATCCTGGCTCACTAGGCGCATCTGGGCGCATTGCCACCATGATTTTACCACCTTGAGGCTCTCTTTAATGTCTCCTTTTGGTCGGTTTTGTCTTGGTCGTGATTCATCTCTCCGTCAAATCTTTGATTGTGACGGGAGTCGGATCACGACATTAAAGATAGCTGCATCGTCAACAGCAAAGTTAGGTTGAATACCCAGAATAATCACCTGAGTCCGACACTTAGCCAAAAGAGGATAAAAGCGCAATTGATCGCAGTCAGAGTTGATGAGTTTTTTTAACCGTTGCTCCAACTTTTTGAATTGTGGAGGGGTAAGAACAGCCTCAAAAACTGATTTTTGAACCCTGATGCCGTAAGCCTCCAACAGAGACGAGACTTTAGTCCGGCGGCGATCCTCAACGATGTCGTAGCAAATGAGGTAAAAAGTCACGATTTTAACAAGAAAGGACGGTATTCAAGAGTTTCAGTAATAGCGCGAACATATTCCTCGACTTGCCACGCTAACGCACTCCGCAAACTCACTTGACCTGCATAAGCATGAAAAATCTGGGTTGCCATCAAAGATTCCCAGTTTTGAACAAAGGTGGCACGATGGGACTGACTCAACCCTCCGCGATCGCTAAACTTGGGCGCTTTTTCAAAAACCCACGCTTCCACAACCGGGCGAAACGGTTCCATCAAGTCACAGGGTAAAGGCAAATGGTTCTGACAGTGAAGGTGCAGTGTTCCAACTTCCGCACAACAGCCCGACGATAGCAGTAAAACATACAGTTCACCGGACAGCAAAGCATAAGCCAGTTCTAAAGTTGGCTCAAAATCTTTGACAGAAACCAGAACAGAGCCAAGGGCTTTTTGATAACGCTGGAACACTTGAACTTGCCAGGTTTGTAAGGCAAGCCAACTATTCAAACCCGGCAGAACCTCAAGTTGCTGTTCGAGACATTCTCGAATGCCAGAGTATCCTAAGCTTTGTAGAACTTTAGTGGCGTTGTACCACCGTCCCCGTAAAAGTGAATGAATGAAAGCGATGCGGAAGTTGCGATCGCTATTGCGCTCTTGTTGTAGGACTGTATAGAACGGTGTTTCCTGGGGGGTAATTTGAGCGGTGATATGACCGTTATCGCGGATAAAACTGAGCCGGATGCGGTAACGATAGATCGCCGCGATCGCACTCCGCCCCAGCGTACAGCCTTCAAAAGCGATGATCTGTTGGGTGGTGTCGATGGAGTGGCGAGATTGAATCCGATCATTGTAAACGATCGCAAAGTCTCGCAGATCCGCTTCCAAATAGGATTGCGGTTCGGTGAGGTAAATCGCAGTCATGTTGGCTTTCTCCGAAGTTCCATGACTGTATTGAACCGAAACCGATTTGGCGATCGAACCTGAGATTTAACAAAAATTCAGAAGATTTTTCTGTGTTGGGATAGGCGTTCCGATAGAAGTTGTAAAAAAACAACTCAAGTGCGAACACAAAAATCCGTTTGATTAACTGGATACTGTTGTTGTTCAACTCAAAGAATGTGGTTTTTTTCGATTCTCAACTTCCAATGGGAGATGCTTTGTTGGCTGCATGGTATCAAGTCCGCACTCGCAGCAAAACAGCCGGGATTGATGGGATCTCTGTCGAATTATTTGCTCATTTTCTAGACGAAGAACTCAAACGACTCGCCCACCAGCTTCAGCAAGATATCTATCATCCTTTACCCGCTTTGGGGTTTTATCGGGCGAAAAAAAGTGGTGGTCATCGGCTTATTGGAATTCCAACTGTACGCGATCGCATTGTCCAACGCTTGCTGTTGCGATCGCTTTATCCAGCCTTAGAAGAAACGTTTCAAGACTGCTCTTTTGCTTACCGTCCAGGAGTCCGAGTGAAACACGCGATCGAACGGGTTGCCGAGGTGTATTCCTCCCAAACATGGACAGTCAAAGCGGATATTTCACAGTTTTTTGATAGCCTTTGTCGAACATTGCTGCTGTCTCAGTTGGAGGAACTGTCAGTCGATCAAACGGTGGTGCGTTATATCAAAGGACAGTTGGAGGCGGGTATTGTTGTCGGGGGAATGCCTATCCTGTCAGGTCGTGGGGTTTTACAAGGTGGCATTTTGTCGGGCGCTTTGGCGAATTTGTATTTGAGTGAATTTGACCGACGCTGTTTAAATGCGGGTGCCTCTCTTACCCGTTATGGAGATGATTTTGTCATTGTCGCGAGAAGCCTATTAGAAGCAACACGCTTTTTGAATTTAATCGAAGATTGGCTATCAGATATTTATCTAACCCTGCAACCAGAGAAAACTCACATTTTTGCCCCGGGTGAGGAGTTTGTCTTTCTTGGTTATGGCTTTCAAGCTGGAGAAATTATTACCCCAGAGTACAAGCAACCCCGACGAAATCACAACAAGAAAGCGGTTTCTGTAGCGTCTCGTCCTCCCATTGCTTGCTCGATTGTTACCCCAACCCGCAAGTCTTTATCAACTCGAAATTTTCTGGATTCTTGGAGGGAAGGTATGACAACACTTTATGTCACGGATCAGGGTGCTTATGTCAAGGTGAAACATCAGCAATTTCAGGTCTTGCTCGGCAATGATCTGAAAGTGTCTATTCCCGTCAATGTCGTAGACTATATTATCCTCTTTGGCTGTTGTAATTTGTCGCACGGTGCGATTGGTTTGGCTTTGCGTCGTCGCATTCCCATTTTGTTCTTGTCTTATCAGGGTCGTTACTTTGGTCGCTTGCAAACCGATGGGATGACACGGGTAGACTACCTCAGCCGACAAGTCCATTGTGCTGAAGATGAAACCTTTGTGCTGCGTCAGGCTAAAGTGATTGTTGCCGGAAAACTGCACAACTGTCGGATTTTACTGCGTCGTCTCAACCGCGATCGCCAAATTTCTCAAGTGATTGAGGCGATTGAAGAATTGGGAGTCTGGCAAGAGAAAATTGCTGAGGTGGAGTTGCTCGAATCTCTATTGGGTTACGAAGGCTTCGGAACTCGCATCTATTTTCAGGCTTTGGGGGCATTGGTACAACCTCCGTTCACCTTTGAACACCGTACTCGTCGCCCTCCAACTGATCCAGTGAATAGTTTGTTGAGTCTGGGTTATACTTTACTCCATCAAAATATTCACTCGTTAATTCTGGCGGTGGGTTTACATCCCCATTACGGCAATCTTCATGTTCCTCGTAGCAACCATCCGGCGTTGGTGTCAGATTTGATTGAGGAGTTTCGCGCCCCGGTGGTGGATTCGCTCGTTATCTATCTGGTAAATTCGGGAATTTTTACCCCGGAAGATTTTACCCCAAGTGACGAACGAGGTGGGGTTTATCTTTATTCCGATGCTCTCAAAAAATATCTGAAGCATTGGCAGGATAAGCTTTCTTTGAAAACGACTCATCCTCATACGGGTTACAAGGTTAGCTACTATCGGTGTTTGGAGTTGCAGGTTTGGGAGTATATTTCTTGCTTGATGGGAGAGCGGGAAGTTTATCGGCCTATGAAACTGGAAAAGTGGTAAACTAGAGTTTCCGGAGGGGTTCGACAACTGCTCAAACCTGCATTGTTTCGTTAACCCCCCCGGAAAGCCTTCTCTCTCTGAGTTTGAGGGATTCTGGAGAGTATTTTATTGCAAATATGTCTCAATTATTTTGGTGCTTGCTTGACCCCCCCGGAAATGGAATGTTACACTCCAGTAATAGCAAGGGTTTCAACTCAGCAGTCTTTAAACTTCTTTGAAAGTTAAACGTATGGAAACAGTTAGTCTCGTCGTGTGTCTCCTGGTTGAGGATAACTTTAAACTTCTTTGAAAGTTAAACGTATGGAAACGGTACTGGTTTGGTGAAGAACCGGAAACCCGAAAAAAGGCTTTAAACTTCTTTGAAAGTTAAACGTATGGAAACATGAAAACTCTAAACTATCCGTTAGAACGAGCCACGTTCATTCCGACTTTAAACTTCTTTGAAAGTTAAACGTATGGAAACATTAATAATTCCGGCTGTCCGGAGGCGTACATCTCTTTAAACTTCTTTGAAAGTTAAACGTATGGAAACAGGAAACAAGCGATATTTACCTTCAGGAAAACTTTCATCAACAACTTTAAACTTCTTTGAAAGTTAAACGTATGGAAACGCTAGTGTCGTCAGAGAGCCAGTTTTAAGCAGGTGCCCTTTAAACTTCTTTGAAAGTTAAACGTATGGAAACAGGTGATAGCCCCCAACAAAAAAGGAGGTGCCAACTTTAAACTTCTTTGAAAGTTAAACGTATGGAAACAGTTGAAACAGTTGGAGGGATTGAGCGGAAAAGTAAATCCAGTAAAACTTTAAACTTCTTTGAAAGTTAAACGTATGGAAACAGTCTTCCAGTTTTTTTAGTCTTATTTAGGATGTAGGTCTTTAAACTTCTTTGAAAGTTAAACGTATGGAAACATTTTAGGACACGATTGAGAACCAAGTAGAGAGACGGAGGCTTTAAACTTCTTTGAAAGTTAAACGTATGGAAACCAGCCGTTAACTGGAGTGTGGTACTTGCACACCAAGAAACTTTAAACTTCTTTGAAAGTTAAACGTATGGAAACTTAAATTAGCTGCCCCCCTAGCCCCCCAACTTTGGGGAGAAATATATTTTCAACTTCTTTGAAAGTTCAACCTATGGAACCCCCACCAACCTCCCCCTAAAAGGATGAGGCCTAATTTTTTTGCTGATTTGAAAATTCAACCTATAGAGCAAATAACTAAAAAAAATACCCCCCAAGTAGAGGGTATATTATTAAAATAAATTCAGTTTCTTTCCATACTTGATACCGGCTTAGAAGTCAAAGTGCTGCTATTTTAAAATGGGTTGTAAACCACTTAATATTCAGCTTGAGGAACCAGCTTTTGTAAAAAGTCATGTTTTTCAATTTGAGCTTTTACCGATTGAAAAGTTAATAATGTTCTTCCTTTCTCGCCTTTTTATGACTAACAATATAGACTCCCCAGGGCAGACGAACTCCTGTTAGAGTCGTGAACTTGAACTGAGCGTGTTCCGGGTTAGCAATATCCAAATCTGCCCAACTCAAATTGGTATTTTGTAAGTTCGTCTGTGCTAAATTTGTACCACTGAGATTCGCCCAACTCAAATCCGCATCCCTGAGATTAGCATAACTTAAATTCGCCCGTTCTAAATCAGCTTGACTCAAGTTCGCACCCAGCAAATCTGCCTTGTAGAAATTGCATCCCAAAGCGCTGGCTCCGTGCAAATCTGCCTGAGACAGCCGCCCCCCCGCAAAGTTCGCATTTTCAAGACAGGTTAAACTTAAATTGGCGCAACTCAAGTTAGCATTCGCACAATTCGCTCCCGTCAAATTAGCTTTAAAAAGGTTAACTCCCTCTAAGTTAGCTTTGTAAAGTACAGCACAATGCAAGTCTATTTCACACAAACTCATCCCCTGCAAGTTAATTTGGGTCAAGTTGGTATAACTGAAATCTCGCCGCCCTTCCGCATATTCTGCTTTAAACTTTTGAGTGGAAATGGCTTCACCGTTATTTACGAATTTTGGCGATTGAGTCATGGTTTTATCCTCCTTTTTGAGTCTGTTTAGAATTGATTTTTACTGAAATTGTCTGATTATTTACGAGTCTTTGTGAAAGGGCTTAGGCATTTGAAACCGAGTTCCCCCGGCGATTTTATGCTGCAAAGCCTGTTGAACAAAGTTCCCTAACAAATCCCCTAAACCTGGTGCATTTTCCAAGTATTTGTGGAGTCTTCGGAGATTTGGGCTGTTGAGATGATGGTCTGGAAATTCCAGTCGTCCGATTTGGAGTTGTTGAGCGATGTACTGGCGGATATAATTAAGATCATTTATCCATTTGCGAAGGGTTTCTGCTTGACTATCTTCTGTGCGGCGTATCCATTTCAGCCAAAACGATGAAGGTTCATAGACATAGTATTGAGTAATATCGATTAGGTATTCTACTCCTTGTAGAAATTGCTGGGTTTTTTCCCGAATCTGCCCTCTTAATTCTTGTTGTTTGTCTGGGGTTAAACTCTCATGATTCATCCCATCATTCAACTGATTGAGCGTTAACTGAATGATTTGAGCGGATTGGCGAATATCAGCTTGTGCTGCTTTTAAATTCTCGACTAAACCCTCACACTGTTGGGTCATTAATAACTGTCCATCTTGTGTATTTTCGACCTCGTAGACTTGATTGAGGTATTGAACTAATTCTGGGTAATCAATTCTTCCGGTTTTTTTCATTTCATCTATCCATAAGCTGAGTAGCCGCATTTTATAGGAGGAATTTTGAGGATTGTCGGCCAGAACTGAAACGGAATGTAAGGGGGATACTTTATTCGTGTTGAACTGCGAGGAACCGTTGGAGGAAATGGAGTCTTGTCTGTTCATGGTTAAATCTCCAGCTATTTTTTGAAGTGAGGTGAATTGAGGGACAGAGGTTAGGGAAAAACGCCTTGAATGCCAGGGGTTTAATCGTTGAATTCTGCTTCTGAGTTCATCAGTTCTCGTAGTTCTTGGCGTCGGCTTTCTAGCCAGATGTTTCGTTGCAGTTCAACCGTTTCACTAAAGGATTGGCGAGTATCTTTGCGAAGACTGAGGGCGATAGTCATCCCGCAAGCGGGCCCACTGGTGATGATGGAGACTAACAGGGAGAACAGGTGAAAGCCTAAGCTAGACCAATCTCCCTGAATTAATTTGCTGCGAAAGTTGATGATAGCCAGCCGAGTGGCTTCGATACCGGAGCGGAGTTCACCGTCGGGGGTAAAATGTTCCTGGTAGACTTGGGGCTTGTGTTGTTGGAGGAATGCCAAGTCGTTCCCCATCTTCACCCGGAGAGCGAGGCTTTCTTCCAGTTCCTGTTTGGCGGTTTCATAGTTTTGGTGAGCTTGTTGACCGAGTCGAGAAGCTTTCGGACAGAGGGGTAATTCTTCCAGGGGTACTGTTGCCCAGTTGGTGTTCTGTTGTTCCCAGGTTCCGTGCAGTTGCACGAATAGGGATTGTCTGCGGGGGTGGTCTTTAAGCATTTGGTTGAGTTCTTTGTCCCCTTGTTCGCATCGGGTTAAAGCGTCTTTGTATTGAGGGCTGTCTAGTTGTTTGAGGCTTTCTACCTGGTTGATTTTCTGGTTGATTGTTTCTGCGGATAATTCTTGGGCTTTGAGTTGAGTTAAACCGGATGGGTTGAGTAAGAGTTCGGTTCCCACTGCGGCGATTAGTGATAGAATTGTATTAATGGATATCATGCCTGCGATCGCCCAATTTGACCAAGAACGACCATAGGGTTTTCGAGCAGAAACGGCGGTAGCTGCACCGTTCGTGTATTTGAGAAGCAAACCATTGACCAGTAGCGTGACCGGAACTCCTAGAACACCTAAGTCTCTGAAAGCATAGTACAGCAGTGGAAAGCTAGTTGCCACATTAATCACACCGCTAATGGTCACTAAACAAGCCGTGCGTTCGCTATCTTTTTCTAAGTTATTGGAGACAACAGCCCGACCCCGAAAGTCTTTGGGGTTAGCAATGACTAATCCCTGGAGTGGCTTAATCAGCTTTCGGAGTTTTTTAGGCTTCTTCTGGCTTGGGCTAGGGTTTTTCGCCTTCTCTACTAACTCAGCATACTTGCCACTTTCCTGAATGTACAGGATCAAGTCTTCTACTGTTGGTTTTTTGGGGCTGGAAGTCTGCCGATTTGCTTTCGGAAGGTCAGAATTGCGGTAGTTCATTGGTTTTTCCTGTTGGCTTTTGCAGCCCTGGGCTGAGTTCGGTTTGAACTCAAGTCCGGGCCAAAAAGAAAGTGCCAAAACTTACAGGTTTAACCAGTTATTCGGTTGTCCTTATGAACTTATCTTCACTTTAACACAATTTGGGGCTTTGTCAACAGGTCTATTCTATTTTTTTCTCAAGGTTATATACAAAGCAGGGGGGCGTAACCCTGTTCCCATGACAAAGGGGTGTCCACATCAGGAGCCGTATGAGGTGAAAGTCTCAAGTACGGTTTTGAATGGGAGTTGGGGAGGGTGACTTCCCTTTCGACCCCTACCCCTTGGAGGGAGTAGGATATGACTGAAAGCCAATGCCTAACTGTAATGGTTAGGATATGCCCACTAGTCACGGTATGGACATAGATACTGCGGCGATTAAGAGTATTATGACGAGAGCGAGTTTAAAGACTACGTGGTTGTATACAGCTCCAAAAGTCGAAGTACGAAAGCAGGGGGTAGTAACTCTGTTCCTACGAAAAAGGGTGTCCATATCAGGAGCCGTGTGCTGGGAAACTCGCAAGCACGGTTTTGAAGTGGAGTTCGGGAAGGTGACTTCCTGTTCGACCATAACTCAAATTACTATTCAGGGGTCGTCTCATCTGAGACCTTCAATAAGTTAGACCATATAATCTGGCAAATGTTACGGGCATGGACAGTCTCAAGATGCGGAAAGGCAAATCGTAAAGAACTGAGTAACTATTGTAGACCGGAAACGGTTAAACTCAGCGATGGTAGAGAAAGGCATGAAACTTGGTTATTCTGTACCAAGGATGGACATAGACTATGGAAGCATAGCTACACTCCGATTGTCAGACATACCCTGATACGCCCTGAAGCAACACTTTATGACGGAAACTGGACTTACTGGGCAACCAGAAAAAGTCAAGCAATTGATACGCCAAACAGGGTAGCAAAACTACTCAAAAAGCAAAAATGCCTATGCGCCTGGTGTGGGCAATACTTTACCCCATCAGATTTAGTTGAAGTAGACCACATTGTACCTCGAAGCCACGGCGGAAAGGATGAATACAAGAATCTTCAACTATTGCACCGCCACACCCGCGATGATAAGACGGCACTTGACAACGTCAACGCTGCATTCTTAACAATGGAGCAGTCTGCGCGTGCGTCACATCAGGAAGTTTTTCGTGTCTATGCCAATTATCTGGATGTGGAAGCACCACTAGAGCCGTATGAGGTGAAAGTCTCAAGTACGGTTTTGAATGGGAGGGGGAGATGGTAACATCTCTCTCGATCCCTACTTGTTTGTCTAACAATTTTAACTCTGATCAGCCCTAGTCCGGGTTAATGGAACTTAACCTAGTATGATGATCTATTTTTCTCGATAAAATGCTGTTAGAGGTGATTATTTAAAATGATGAAAGTTAATCGGATGGAATCAAGCCATGCTGGTGGGCATATCAGTAAAATGGCTATCTTTCTGGCCATTTTGGCGGGAACAATGGCTTTAACTAACCCCAGTCGCCAAGACTATCTCGAATATGCCTCGGTGAAGTTATCCCAAGAAGCGAAAAACAACCTATGTAATGAGGCGGAAGTTCCGGCTATTCTCCGAGGTTTTTCTAATATTATTGTAGACACCTGCAATACTTTGGTAACTTCTCAACGTGGTACAATTAGGGCTTTTATTGACAATTCTACTCACCGAAAAAATGCGATGATTTTTAGCATTTATACCTCGGAATTGTTGAATAATCGCTATAGAACTCTGGCTCTGTTTGGTAATTTTATCACATTTTCAGCGGAAAAACTGCCGGAAAATTCCGTAGAATAATCGGAAGCAGCCCAATTGTATTCTGAGCGAAAAAGCGCCCTCCCATAAGGCCGGGTGCTAGGTCAGCCCCCGGAAACAGGACAAGACTGCTGGACCCTCAGCCAATGTTGGTTGAGGGTAGAATGGGTTTGCGATCGCTTTCGGTGGTATGGACAGTTACAAAAAAAGATACAATGTTGAGATGGCGATTGTGGTTTGTTGAGTGGACAAAAGCCAACATTGACAATTAGCCAGCCGTTGGCGCGATCAAGATACAAAGGCAACCCAGAAATTATGACTGTCAGAGTTCGTTTGGCTCCTAGCCCTACAGGTAATCTACACATTGGTACAGCCAGAACCGCTGTATTTAACTGGCTTTTCGCCCGAAATCAGGGCGGTGAGTTTATACTACGCATTGAAGATACAGATCAAGAGCGATCGCGTCCTGAATTTACCCAAAATATTTTAGATGGACTAACCTGGTTGGGTCTAAATTGGGATAAAGGGCCGTTTTTTCAGTCGGAGCGCCTGGACTTGTACCGGAAAGCTATCTGTAAACTCCTAGATGCGGGTTTGGCTTACCGTTGCTATTGTACTCCGGAAGAACTTGAGGAAATGCGATCGGCTCAAAAAGCTAAAAATCAAGCTCCTCGCTATGATAACCGCCACCGCGACCTAACCGCAGCACAAAGGGCGGCTTTGGAAGCTGAAGGCCGCAGTGCCGTGATTCGCTTTAAAATAGACGACAACCGAGAAATTAGATGGAATGATTTGGTCAGGGGTTCGGTAGTCTGGAAAGGCTCCGACTTGGGGGGAGATATGGTCATTGCTAGGGCTTCCAGTAGCAATGCGATCGGTCAGCCTCTCTATAATTTGGCGGTGGTGGTCGATGATATTGATATGCAGATCACCCATGTAATTCGCGGTGAAGACCATATCGCTAATACTGCCAAACAGATACTACTCTACGAAGCCTTGGGGGGAACGGTTCCAGAATTCGCCCACACTCCTTTGATTTTGAATCCTGATGGCCGTAAACTATCTAAGCGGGACGGGGTGACTTCTATCTCAGATTTCCAAAATTTGGGTTACACAGCCCCCGCTTTGGCTAATTATATGACACTATTGGGTTGGACTCCCACTGATTCTACTCAGGAAATCTTTACCCTAGAACAGGCGGCGAAAAACTTTGGTTTTGATAGGGTCAATAAGGCGGGGGCAAAATTTGACTGGGATAAGCTCGATTGGTTGAATGGTCAGTATATCCATAATCTGCCAGTGTCGGAATTAACAGATATGTTGATTCCCTATTGGAAAGAGGCGGGTTATGACTTCGACCCACAGAGCGATCGCCTTTGGTTGGAACAGTTAACAACCCTCATTGGTCCTAGTCTTACCCGTCTCAAAGATGCAGTAGATATGGCCGCGATGTTCTTTCCCTCCAGTGTCAGTTTAGATGAAGAAGCCCAGCAGCAGTTGCAACAAGAGGGAGCCCAAACCGTCTTGGCAGCTATCAAGGATAAACTCGAATCTGAGCCTACACTGACAGCAGATACCGTCAAGGATATGATCAAAGCTGTTACCAAAGAGACGAAACTTAAAAAAGGGCTGATCATGCGATCGCTCAGAGCAGCTCTCACTGGGGCTGTTCATGGCCCGGATTTAGTTGAGTCCTGGCTGCTTCTTCATCAGCGAGGAACTGATCTAACTCGCTTGCAAAACATATTAGATCGTTAATTGTTATTGAGGCTGAATGCTATGGCGGATAGCTCTAAATCCAAACCACAAGACGATAAAACTCCCATTGAGGATAAAAAGTCTGCTACTAAAGCAGATACTACTTCAGCTAAATCCTCTACTCCCACAAATCAGGAACCTGTAGCTGCTAAAACCCCAGAACCCAAACCAGAACCCAAACCAGAACCGAAACCAGAACCTGTGGCTGCTAAAACCCCAGAACCCAAACCAGAACCGAAACCAGAACCTGTGGCTGCTAAAACCCCAGAACCCAAACCAGAACCGAAACCAGAACCTGTGGCTGCTAAAACCCCAGAACCCAAACCAGAACCGAAACCAGAACCTGTGGCTGCTAAAACCCCAGAACCCAAACCAGAACCGAAACCAGA
>NZ_JBIMLI010000071.1:0-24079 GCF_051859755.1 Limnospira sp. | reverse complement strand
TCCGCCAGAGGTGTCCGTTTCCTGTCTACCTCCCAAGACCCCCAGCAAGGTGAAACTCTGGAAGTCACCCACGAAGCCTTAATTCACAATTGGGATAAGCTACAAGGTTGGTTAAGTGAACGTCGGGAACAATTGCATCAAAAGCAGAAATTTGAGCGATATGCAGAGGAGTGGCGTTCTCAAAATAAATCCCCAGATTATTTGTTACAAGGTCGCATTCTTAGGAAGGCTCAGGAGTTTAATAAAACGGCGGCTCAGGAAGTGGCATTATCTGAGTTAGCCACGGAATTTATTAAGGCGAGTCAGACTGAAAAATGGCGCAAAAGATTTAAAAGTCTGGGAGTTTTAGCTCTGGTTCCTACTGTGATGATTGCTGTTTATCTGATATTTGATGAACAAATTAAAAATATGCTTGAAAATATGCGTGTAGATATTCATACAGAAATACTGTTAGCTCAGAGAAATTGTGAGCCTACTCCCCAATTAAAAGATTTATTAGAACATCAACGGGAAAACGGTAGAACTAATTGGGAGAGAATTCATCTCTGTGGTAAGGCTCTCAATGGGATTAATTTTGAAGGAGCCCAACTTTCAAGAGCTAACTTTCGAGATGCTAGGCTAAATGGTGCTAATTTGCGTGGAGCCAAATTATTTGGAGCTGATTTTGAGGAAGCATGGCTGATATCTGCAGATTTATCTGATGCTATTCTTTTGGGTTCAAACTTGACAGGTGCTGACTTAGATGGAGCTATTTTAAGGGGAACAAGATTACAACAAGTAAATTTAACAAATGTAGATTTAACAAATACTAAGAATCTTACTAAAGAGCAGATTGAGTCAGCAATTCTTTGTCAGACAAAACTACCCAATCATATTGTGGAATCATCCCCAGATCTGGAAAATAGGGACTGCGAGGATGCTGAGTAGCATCCCCCAATACTATCATGAAATTAGGCTGTGTTAACAATTCATTGTCAGGGAGTTTTTCCATCATTAACCCTGGTAGCTTTACCTGGTAGCATTAATGCAACGTTCCCTATCTTGTCCGCAAGGTATTTTATCTGAGCTTTTATCTACAAAATAAAATTGGCCATCGTATTTATAGCATACTCCATTCGGCCCTTCCCAAATTTGTTCCTGAAAATCGGAACTTTCTATCTCGATATATTGAGATGATTGTGTGGTGTGAAACTCTCCTAATGCTTCGGCTGCTAAGGCGGCTACTTTCTCGTCTGCTTCTTCTATAGCCTTAATTAAAATGCGTGTGGCTAACTTTTGATATTTCTGAATCCTGAGCAGGCTTTTGGCGGCGGAAACGTGCTTTTTCTGAATGGGTTGGGGTTCAACACTGGCTAGGTTGTTGATATATGATGATTTGATTTGCTCAATAATCTCTTGATTTCTCAAGTTAAAACCAGCTTGTGCTAGGGTGGTTTTGGCGGATTTTAGGATATCATTGACAAGGGATTCCTTAACTGTTTCTGGGTCGTCCCAACTTTTCTCTAGTTGCTGTAAACAAGCTACCAGAGCCAGTATGCCTTCGGTCCGGGGAGAGCGATCGCTAAAATGTCGCAGGGAGATATTTAGTTCAACGGCTTCGATTTCTTCGGCTTCGATTTTGCCCTTTAAAATATTGTCGAAATCATTTAAAATTTCATCGAATTTATTGTTGAGTTTGGGATAATTGTTAGACATGGTGACTTGACTCCTAGTTGCTGAAATTGTCGGTAAAGTTGATTGAGGTGTTTCCGGTTCTATGCTGTGACTGTGCCAAGTATTTGATAAGCCATGATCCGAGGCTGCATCAGGTACATAACTGGCTGCTGATGGACTGTCACAATCACAATTGATAGGGGCTGATAAAGCCGGATTAAAAGTATCATCAGCCTGGGAATAATCGATGATTTGAGAGTGGGATGTTTCCTGATTATTTACCTGTCTGAGGGTAGCAATGGCGTTCCCAGCATCAACTAAGCCGTAACCCGTGGCTAGGTCGCGACCCGGACCGGCTGTTGGTCGGCTGAAATAGTAATTAGAAGAACCCTTGACTACATCGATCGCACTTTTCTCTAAAATTATCTTAGCACGCACCGGAGATAAACCCGGATCCAACTGTTTTAATAGCGCACAAACCCCCGCCACTTGGGGCGCAGCGGCTGATGTACCACTAAAAGCCGCCCAGCCATCATTGGGTTCTGTACCATCCTCAAACTCAGCACATTTGATATCATTGGAAGACCCAGGCGGCACAGGTAGCATAATATAGGCGGCGTGGGGGCGCTGTCCTACCAACCCGCAGACATCGGGAACCTGTCGCCCTGGATAAACCGGACTGTGGAAAGCACTGGAATAGTTACTCGCTTCTAACTCTCCCTTTGTGGGTCCGTCAAGATGCTGATAAACTCCCCCAGCAGCGATCGCATTGGGATGTTGAGCCGGAAAAGACCAATGACCATTTCCCGCCGAAAAAATCACAATTATTCCCCGCCGCACCGCATCGGCTACTACGGCGGCTAAGACCTTATTATAAGGTGAAAGTTCCGAACTTCTCTGATTTGAACCCCAGCTACAGGAGATAATATCAGGTCGTTGGGCGATCGCTGTCCTGAAAGCGGCAATAGAATTAACATTCCGGAATTTACCACGGATCGCCACATCAGCTTTAACCATGATAAAATCAACTCCCGGAGCCACTGCAAATAAATTAGCAGATTCTCCAGTTCCGTGACCGTTTGCATCAATATGTTTATCCGTAGAACCGGGGGCGAGAATCACCTGACCCTGATAGTTATGGTGAGTAAAAAAGGGGTGATTATACCACCCAGAATCCACCATTACTACTTTCACACCCCGACCGTCAATTCCCCCATCATGAGCCTGTTTTGCATTTAGACCCTTGGCTAAACAATCGGGTACAGATAAATATTGCGAGACTGCTGGCGGCGGAACAGCAGAGGGAACACCTGACCCAAAATAATAAACAGGTTCGTTAATGGCTACCCCTACCAGTTCTGTATTCCAACTGCTCTGAGAAATATCAATTTCCCCAGGGGGTTTATCATCAACCGCATCAATAAATTGAGCCGTGCTAGGCTGACTCAACTCTTTAATTACCTGATATTCAACATGGCGGAGAGTCGTCTGGAAAGACTGCTCATAAAGCTCAGGAGAGCCGCAAATACTAATAGAACCGCGACCTTTGCATAGGACATTAAATCCGGTATCCCTGAGCCTTTCTTCTGTGTATTCAATCAGCCGTGGATCAGCGTCAAACAGGGTGACATTTTCACTGGTAACTAACGTTTGTGTTGACAGCAGAGACTCTCCCGATCGCGATCGCACTACAGCTTCAGCATAGACCAAATCTGGGAGTTCCTGCCTAACTTGCCCATCCATATTTTTTTTTGCGGGCTAAAATTACTACCGAACACTCCCATTATCCCACATTTAATCAGCCATCAGGAATCATTTTACAAAACTTTACATTAACTCTCGAATCTGATCCAATAGTTCAGTCATGGAAATCCGACCCGATAGAAATTTGAGGGTGAGATGTTGAGTTAAACCCTGTAAGTCTGTGGGGATATGTTGAATGGGGGAACTGTTAGGTTTGGTATCAGGATAAGTTTTAAATAAACCAGAATTGTCTAAAACCAGAATCGGCGGAATTGTTAAATCATCATGCTGAGAATTACCCAGGTTAACTAAAGCATCTAAAGCGTTTCGGAGAATGGGGGAAGTTTGATGGCGCACACAAATCAGCAATAAATCGACACTCTGATACTGTAATTGTTGCATAATTTCTTCCCAGGTTCTCCCCATAGTTCCCCGAAATCCTGCTGTTTGTAGATACTGAATCAATGCTTGCTCAATTTTGCTGGTTTGGTCAGCCGGGGGATAAAAATTCGCCGTTTGATTACTTCCATCATCATCTAGGTTTACTAAGTCTGGTAATGTCAACAAATCCACCACCAAAATATGAGATTTCCAACTCATCCCCGCCGCCACTTGAATCACCTGTAAAAGACCTGGGTCAGCTTGTCGCCTCCTAGACCCCATATAAGTCTGGCTAATTTGAGGTAATAGACAGGGGAAAACGGATAATCCTTGAATTTGATTGGCTGCTTGAGTTGTGGGTGTGTCTAGGGTGACTATGGGAAGATTAGCTAGATGTTTTTCATCTTTCAATTCCAGCAAAAATGCCATGGGGTCATCAAGGTGATTAATAGACTCTAAAACCATAACATTAGGATGCCAAATTCTCGCCAGTAGTTCCGCCTGACCCAAATCATCAGCTTCCAAAATCCGACAAGGGGAAGTTTGAGAAGTGTCGTTAATGGGTGATGGCAAGTTTTTGTCGGTTAAACTACCTGCTAAACCTTGGTTTAATTCGTCGTGGTCAACTGGATTTAACCACAGGACTGTTAATCTCTTAATTGGTGCGATCGAGGGGGTTTTTTCCAGTTGATTAATCACTAACTTTAAATCTGACTTCTCCACAGGTAAACTCAGAAAACCATCACAGGTTACTTTCATAGCCCGCTTTTTTTCCCCTAAAGTAGCTGTAATAAATACGGGAATTTGACAGGTATCTACATCGGCTTTCAGCAAGGTTAGCACATCCCAACCTGATAAAAGTGGCAGTAAAGGATTGAGAAAAATCATCCGAGGTTGCAACCTTCTGGCTTTTTCTAAAGCCTCGGTTCCCGTCCTGGCGACGATGGCTCGATAACCCAATTTGGAGAGTTTATCACTCAAATCATCAATATATTTGGGGACGGCTTCGACAATCAAAATTAACCGAGATTGTCCCTGGGTAGTGGGACGAGATAAATTGGTTTTAGGGTATGGAGAGGATGGATAAACGTCGGCTTTTTCCCAGTCTAATTTATCTGATTTCCAGCCGTTTACGGGAGGGACGGGAGGCAAAAGTAAGGTAAACTCAGTGCCTTTTCCTTGGTGGGAAATAAAGCTAATATCTCCACCATGAAGCCGGGCTAATCTTTGACAGAGAACTAATCCTAAACCTGTGCCTTCAAATTGACGATTTAGGGGACTTTCTAGCTGTTGGAACTTTTCAAAAATCAGATGTTGTTTTTGCTCGGGAATGCCAATACCTGTATCCCAAACTGTAAACACGATCCAATCCTCCCAACGGTTAACCCGTAAACCCATATAACCACCATCAGGAGTAAATTTAAAGGCATTAGAAATTAGGTTGATTAGCATCTGGCGTAGACGCAATTCGTCGGCTTCAATAGTTTCTAGTCCGGGTTCGATTTCGATGCTAAATTTTTGGCTACCTAAGCTAGATTGACTATCCTTAATATCACCCTGCTGGTGCAGGTGCAGGACGGCTTCTAAAGCGCGATCGCATACGGTTTGAATGTTCACACCTTCGGGAGTTAGTTCTAACTGTCCGGTCTCAATGCGGGTTAAATCTAAGATATCATTAACCACCATCATCAGATGTCGTCCGCTTTGGTGGATCAGTTTGGCGTATTTAGCTTGGCGATCGCTTAATTCCCCCAAGGCTTTATCTTTCAGCAAACTAGACAACCCCAAAACCGCCGTCAAGGGAGTTTTCAGTTCATGGCTAATACAGGCTAAAAACTCATCTTTGAGTCGATTTAGTTGGATTAAATCGGCATTTTTAGCGGTCAACTCTTGAGCGACTCGATATTGTTCTGTGATATCCTGAGCAATAATTAACCACCATTTATCAAAGCATTCTGTTAAACTTGGCTGTACCAAAGTCTGGCGGGTAAATTGCCACACTCGCTGCTGTTTGGATTGTGGACAAATACAGATATATGTTTCCGAATTAGACCCGATATCGCACCAGTTAGGGATATCGGAGATACACTCGTCTAACTGGCTGGTGTTGGGGTTAACCGCTGTGGTGGAGGAGATGGACGACCCTGGCATTGGGGAAGCCATGGTAGAATCGTCAGAGTTGCCACTGAGACGGACATGGGTTTTAGTGGAGTTGGGAACCCATTGGTTGACTGTTTCAGCGGCTTGCTGCAAGACTTCTGGTTCATTTCCGACCTGTTGCACCCAAGCCGTATTCTGCCCCAGGATTTCCCCGTTTTGGGTTTGAATCATCATGGGTAGTGGCAATTGGTCTAGGAGTTGCAACAGGGAACCGAGAAACGAATCAAACCCCCCTTTCTGGACGGGTGACTGATATTCCGCCAATTGGACTGGCTGACTAACTAGATATGGCAGTAGTTTGGCTAAGTCAATCAGCCCCAAAAATTCCTGTTTTTGATTAATGATAGCCAGAGGGGACAGACCCTCTGTTTGATGATTATTACCGGATTGACAATAATAGGGATGCCATCCTAAATCATAACCAATTTGCTGCAAATAAGCCCAAAATTCTGGCCAATCTAAATAAGCGGGAATTAGAAGCAAGGGTTTAATGAGGCGATCGCTTAGATCGGCTAGGATGGCTTTTGTTAATGGCCGCTTTTTATTTTTTGTCGAAAATAAATAGGTAGTTAAATTACGCAGATACACTACCCCAATGGGATATTGCTGTTGGTTAACAACCACAACGCAATCATGATCACCTTCTGAGAATACTGACCACAACTGATCAACGGTGATATCCTGACCACAAACTGGCACCCTCTTGATTATTGTCGGAAGAGAGATTTGAGAAAACATGAAAAAACTTGAACCCCAAACTGGTTTGGTCGCAGATACCTATGAGAGTCAATTTTCAGAGGAACTGCTCCCACTGATTTATTTTAGCCAGGAATAATGACTAACTTCAAATTTAAGTATTTTCTTAATCTTTCCTAACTGACATCCTCAATCATTGAGTAATCATAAGTCTATAGAGAAATTATTAAATTTTATGACTAAGGGCGCGAGATTTGGTTACCATTCCTCACAGGGGACTCAGGCTGTTAGTAACCATGGAGGGGTTGATCCCTGCTGGGTGGTTATGACACTGCAATTGCCTCCCAAGTGTTACTGGGCTGGTATACTGACCTAAGTTCAATTAGCTATAAGTTAAACCATGGGACAAGGAGATTATAGTCGTCAACAACCATATTTCCATGATCCCAAGGTAGATAAAGCCATTGAGGATATCTATGCTGATTTGGATAGCTGGACTTATGAGATTGACAAAAGCCAACCATCAAGATTTAATACTGTCAGCTTTTATGTAGTGTTACCCCCAGTTTTTTATGAGGGGAGATTTATCAAAGGATTTTATTATAGTGAGTCGGTGGATTTGCTGAATCATGTCTTGCCGAATTTATCCCGTTATTTCTTCTCGTTGGCTTACTCGATGTGGTGTTCCTATCCTTGGTCACAAACGGCTGATGCCTATTCCTGTTTGTATAATAACCGCGATCGCGCCCGGTGGTTTTTCCGAAATAATCCCGTTGATAAAGTGTTGATGACTTGCTACAATTCGGACTTTATTAATGAGTATATTATCGCCCCGAAACCCATAGAGACAAAAGATATTGATTTGCTTTGTGTTTCTCGGATTGCTCCCGAAAAGAATTTGCCGATGATTGCTAAAGGTTTAAAAGTGTATCGGCAAAAATATCAACACCACATTAAACTATCTTTAATTGCGGGCGATCGCCACTTAGACTTTAATAACTTTGATAATAATGATGAGATTACCCGGAAAATTTTGGCAGAAATCACGTCAATACTAGGGAATCCCTGGGATTATATTAATTTTATCAAGTATGCCAACAATTATCAAGAAATGCCAGCATATTATTCACGGTCAAGGGCTTATATTTTGGGGTCATTATTAGAGGGTAAAAATCGCAGCCTGAGTGAGGCGATGAGTTGCAATATTCCGGTGATTTGTTTTGAGGAGTTTAATCAATACGCGAGGGGAAGCGATCGCCTTTTTCCCGAAGCGGCGGGTTTATGCGCCCAATTTGACCCCGAATCCCTAGCAGATACCATTCATCAAGTCTTAGCAAATCCGGGATTATTTAAACCCCGATTAAGCTATTTAAAACATCGAGGGAGAAAGAACTTTTTTAATACCTGTCTGACCGCCTTTCCCTATTATCAACAATCCATTCCCGACTACCACCATAACTCACCTTTTCATAGTCTGTGGCTAGATTTAGCCATTCAGGACAACTATCAAATGAGTCTATATGATTTCCTCTATGGACGATCTGAATATTCCCATCTCAGAGGTCTGGTGAATATTTATAAACATCTCAATCAGTGGTTAGGCTGGCTACAGAGTCAAATAAATCGGAAATACCCCGGCATTTTGACCAATAAGCAACCGGGTTGATTTGGTAAAAGGGGCTTGCCAAATTGCTCCGATTGTGATATAATGTGCTGGCTTGACCCAAAAGATATGGTTAGATAAGATGACTAACGAACCATCCCAGGTCTGCCCAATTTGTGGCGTAAAAATTGTGAAAGCACCCGGAGGCGATCGTGTTTTATTCTCAGTAGGAGCGCCCGGAACCAGAGCCAGATTATGGGCGCGGGTGTGTCAGTTTGTGAAAAAACCAGGCTGCATAAATTCCGACCCCGCATTAATTGGTGAAACCAAACCCACAGACCCCTATCGACCGCAATAAATAGCCACTTTTACCAAAAGCAAAATTTGCGTTTTCCATTAGGCAAAATAGTCCGCCAGTTAGTGCGTGCTAAAGCCAACTGTTCATCCCCCACCATACAACCTCTAAGATTAGCACCGCATAAATTAGCACCTCGCAAATTAGCGCGAGTCAAATATGCACCCTGCAAATTAGCACCTCTCAAATCCGCCTTTTCCAGATTAGCGGTACTCAGATAGGCATTTTCCAGATTAGCATTTTTGAGTTTAGCCTGAGTCAATCGTGCGCGGCCAAAATTAGCATCTCTCAAGTCAGCATTTTGAAAATTAATATTACTAAGTCGCGCCTGATAGAAATTAGCACCTCTCCATTTTCCCCCGGACAAATTTAAGCCACTCAATTCACAATCGCCAAAATCTCGGTGTCCCTGACTAAAAGCACTACGGAAATTATTTTCATTCCAATTATGGGAAGTAGAAGTTACGGTTTTCTGAGATAAGCCATCACTATGAATCGCAGTTACGGGAGCTCCCCGAGTAGCACTTAATCCCCCCCGGACAGGTCGTTTAGGGGTAGAGATTTCAGTCATTTCCTGTCGTTTTTTGCGTTCTCGGCGTTCCCGAATCAATTTCACTTCCCTTTGGGGAGCAGTCATCATTATGGAGGTTTTATCATCGTTATAAATAGTTTGTTCTTCGGGTGGTTCTGGTTTGGGTTCAGGTGTGAATTCTGTAACTATAGGCTGAACGGACATATTAGCAGATAAATCATCTTCTGCATCATCCTGATGATCAAGAGCATATAAAACATCTTTGGCGGACTGGTAACGCTGATAAACGGACACCGCCAACATTCTTTCTAAGACCAAACCAAAAGCATCACTGACATGGGTATGTTCTCGCCAGTGAACTTCCCCGGTGGTGGGGTTATGTTCCAAAGCGCTGGGAGATTTCCCGGTCAGTAAATAAATACAAGTCATTCCCACCGCATAAATATCACTAGCATAAACAGGTCGTAAAGACATCTGTTCCATGGGAGCAAATCCCGAAGTTCCAATGGCAAAATTAGTAAAAGCGGTTTCTCCAGTTCCCATCATGGTGGCTTGATTTACTTTATCCTTAACCGCGCCAAAATCAATGAGAACTAAACGATTATCCTGACGGCGACGAATGATATTAGCGGGTTTAATATCCCGGTGAATGACCTCTTGAGAATGGATATAATCGAGTAGTGGTAAAATATCCCGCAGAAACTCCTGAGTTTGTGCTTCGGTATAAGGTCCATTGGCTCTAACTTCTTGTTTGAGGGTCAAACCATCAACAAATTCTTGGACTAAATAAAACTGTTTTTTCCCGACAAAGTAATCTAAAAGACGGGGAATTTGGGGATGATCACCAATTTTCCCCAGAGTTTTCGCCTCCCGCTGAAAAAGCTGTTGTGCCATTTCCAGGACTTTTTTAGAAGTGGCAGAAGGTCGCAATTGCTTAACTACACAAGCAGGATAGCCGGGAAGGGATAAATCCCGCGCTAGAAATGTGGCCCCAAAACCCCCCTTACCAATGGGTTTAACGACTAGGTAGCGATTTCGTAGCCGTAGCCGGGAACCACAAGCCTGACACTTGACAGCCTCGTTAGGGTTTTCGGGATTAGGACAACTGGGATTGGTACAGTAACTCATGGCGGTTGGAGATAACTCAATTTAAGATTAACGTCAGACCGCGAATTCGTGTAAGTAGCTATGTATATAGCAAGGCACAGGGAACTCTATGTATACCCATTATTGCCTAACTTTCTACGGGAACCTGTAACCACGGGAATCAAACACTATTATCAACGATCGCAACCCCAAAATCCAGTAATTGCTACCATCATCGGCTAACAGGTCTCCAGAAAAAAGTTTCGCCACTAGGCTAGTTGACTCCTTAGAATGGAGAATCGGACAAAAAAATTGAAGTGATATGCGGATCTCATTAAACTGGTTACGAGAACTGGTAGACATCAGTATCAGTCCCGAACAATTAGCGGAAACCCTGACGGTAGCGGGATTTGAAGTAGAAGATATCGAAGATCGCCGCACTTGGGCCGATGGTGTGGTATTAGGGAAAATCGCGGAAATTGCACCCCACCCTAATGCGGATAAACTGCGAGTCTGTCAGGTAGACATAGGACAAAGCGATCGCCTAAATATCGTTTGTGGGGCCCCTAATGCAGCAGCAGATATGATTGTGGCTGTAGCGACCATTGGGACTTATCTCCCCGCCATTGACCTGAAGCTAAAAAAAACTAAGCTGCGGGGTGTCCCCTCTATGGGAATGATTTGTTCCCTATCAGAATTGGGTTTAGAAAAAGAATCACCAGGTATCCATAACTTTGATTTAGACAACCCTGTGCTGGGAAGTGATGTCCGACCCCTAATCGGACTCGATGACGTGATCCTGGATGTCACAGCTACCGCTAATCGCGCGGACGGGTTGAGTATGGTAGGAATTGCTAGAGAAGTGGCGGCTTTGACTGGCGGGAGTTTGAAAATTCCTGACGCGGCGGGGGTATTAATTGGCGACCAAGACCCAGCAGGTGGGTTGGAAATTGACATTATGGAATCCCAAGCCTGTCCTACCTATATCGGAGGTGCGATCGCCAATGTAAAAATTGCCCCCTCTCCTGATTGGCTAAAACGACGGCTACAGGCGGCGGGAATTCGTCCCATTAACAATGTCGTCGATGTCACCAACTACATTTTACTAGAATGGGGGCAGCCTCTCCACGCTTTCGATCGCGATCGGCTCACTAACCTGACTGGATCTCAAAACCTGACTATCGGGGTGCGTTTTGCTAAGGCTTCTGAGTCTCTCAAAACTCTTGATGGTCAAACCCGCCAGCTACAAGACCAAAATCTGGTGATTACCGCTAATGATCAACCGGTTGCTTTAGCGGGGGTTATGGGAGGCGAGGATACGGAAGTTCACGAGGGGACGACTAATTTAATCCTAGAGGCGGCGGTGTTTTCTCCGGTGGCTATTAGGCGATCGGCGCGTGTTCAGGGTATCCGCACGGAATCGTCTACCCGTTATGAACGCGGCATAAATCAAGCTGAACTGGCTCTGGCTTGCCGTCGTGCTATATTATTAATCTCGGAACTAGCTGGGGGAACTGCTACGGTTCAGAAATCCGCCAGCGGTGCTACCCAAATGCGGATGACTCAGGAAGTTTCCCTGAGTCTCGATCGCCTTAATGCTATTTTAGGACCCCTCAAGCGGGGAGAAGATACGGAGGTGGAGTCCTATTTACAACCCCCAGAGGTTGAAAGTATTTTAACTGCTTTGGGATGTGGTACTAGCCGCCAAGAGGGGGAATCGGTAGTCTGGACGGTGACAGTTCCCCCCTATCGTCAACGGGACTTAGAAAGGGAAATTGACCTGATTGAAGAGGTGGCGCGATTATATGGATATGACCGCTTTTCTGATACTCTTCCGACTCAGAGTGTCCCCGGTTATTTACCACCAGAAGAAGCGGCTAAAAGAGACTTGCGATCGGCTTTTCGCGCTGCTGGTTTGACTGAGTTGATGCACTATTCCCTAGTTAAACAACAAGGGGATAATCAGGTGGTAATTGCTAATCCTCTGTTCGTGGAGTATTCGGCTTTACGAACTGAGATGTTATCTGGGTTAATTGATGCTTTTGTGTTTAACCTGGAAAATGGTAACGGTCCGTTAAATGGGTTGGAAATTGGCCGGATTTTTCGGCGTGATGGAGAAGTTTACCAGGAAGAAGATGCGATCGCTGGGGTGATTGGTGGCGACCCGTCTCAGGGTCGTTGGGTCAACAGTGGCAAGGATAATCCCATGAGTTGGTTTGAGGCTAAAGGTGTGTTAGAATCCGTGTGGGAGCGGTTGTCTTTGTCTGTGGAATATCGCCAAGAATCTGATGTAAAAATGCTTCATCCTGGACGGACGGCTACGTTATGGTTAAATGGCGATCGGCTGGGAATTTTTGGTCAACTACACCCCCAAATTCAACGGGAAAAAGAACTTCCTGAAGCTGTCTATTTATTCGAGTTTCGTCTCCCGGTACTCACGGCTGCTATTACGGCTAAGGATTACTTAAAGCGACCTTTTCAGTCCTATTCTACTTTCCCCGCTAGTGACCGCGACCTGGCCTTTTTTGTGGCGGATTCGGTGTCGGTGGCTGACTTGCAAAAAACCATGATTAAAAATGGTGGTAAAATCCTGGAATCGGTGGATTTATTCGACGAATACCGTGGCAAAAATGTTCCCGAAAATCAGCGAAGTTTGGCTTTTCGTTTGGTTTATCGGGTTGGCGATCGCACCCTTACTGATGAGGACATAGAACCCTTACAGCAAAAAATTAGGGATGCTTTGGTTAAGGAGTTTCAGGTCAGTTTGAGAAGTTAGTTAGTCTCCCTTTATCCCCCCTCCTTCCCTTCTTGGGGGGAGGTTGACTCCTCTTGTCGATAACCACCCACTTCTGAGAATTTCCTCAAAATCACATAGACACCTATTACCATGGCTCTGGTATAATGTGATAATATCTATGGTGGTGATTAGTTGACGACATTGAGAAGGTTATGGCAAAATATATCATGTTGGGTAGCTACTGTGAAGACGTTTTGGCGAAACGGGAACCCTACCGACCAGAACATTTACAGGGTTTAAAGGAACAAAAAGAATCGGGGGTTTTAATTACTATTGGACCCACCAAAGATCTAACTCAGGTTTTGGGGATTTATGAGGCTGAATCAGAGGCGATCGTTCGCGGCTTGGTGGAAGCTGACCCCTACTGGAAAAATGGGATCTGGACTGAGTACAACGTGAAAGAGTGGATTCAAGCATTCTAGTCTATTATCACACATCAATATAGGTGAAGGCAAGCCTCAGTCATCACCTATTTAATCACCCCGATAATTACTAAGGCGATCGCTGCTATTATTTATCATCAGGAGTCAACATGAACATTTTAGGAATAGCTGACAGCAACTTAGAACCCGTAGACTACAGCGATATATTAAATAAAATTATCCAGCAAATTACCCAACAACAACCATTCAAAATTTCCCAAAATAAAAATCATCTGATTATCGACCTAGAGACTATTACTGAGCAACTAATTAAACAAAATATTGCTAACCCCATTAGTTCCAAGGGTATCATCAAATCAGCCACAGTTAATTTTAATAGTAATACTCAAAATATATTTAACCAACAAATCAGACAAATTCGGGATTTATTAAAAGACAAGTTACAGGAATTAGCCAGAGATAATAATCACCCAGATATCAACTCTTTAACTCATAGCTTTATCCGAACTTTACAGCAAATCAACAATCAGAAATTCGATTTATATTATAATTTTCCTGCTATCCAAAACGTCAAAACTTCAGAGTTAGAAACACGGGTTAATGAGAATGTGGGTAGTCATTCTATCCTCAAGTTTCATAAACTGACAATTTCCGTAAGAAACATCAATCAATTTACCCAAGATTTAAAACAGGGACTCCGTAACTATATTGAGGAAAAACTGGACCAAGAATCCAGCGAGGATGTAGAAGATACTCTGGAAATCCTAGATAATTTAACTAATGATAAATCTTCTGATTTTTATAAATTACAGAAAGTAGTCGATAGCGAATCCCTAGGGAAACTCAAAAAACACGCTAAAATCTGCTATTTAGAATATTTAGCCGCCAATTTAGCCACTAATAATAATCCCGATTTAGTTTATTTACAGGATTTAATTCGGCGACTAAAAGATATGGTGGCTTATATTTATGACCATGACAAACAGGATGGAGATTATCGAGTTAGTTATGGTGGAGAAACCATTAATTATCGGGATTGGTTTTCCCGGTCAGAGGTGTTTGACTCTCTCCCCATTATTCCGATAATTAGCGAGAGTTTAGGGGAAACCACCAGTCCAGACGGAAGCGAGAGAACCTTTACTTTTGGCTTAAAACTTAAATTTAACAACCCGGTTCAAGCTAGGGGAGGTAAACCAGCATTTGACTATCATCTTGATACGATTAATCCTGATAAAGCCGAAGCAAAAAAACCAGAATTTTATCAGGAATCTCTGTATTATCAAAAGGTCTTGAAATTAGCTTTTGTCTACTATTTTGCATTTGCGACTCACAGTAATCCTGACCAAGAAGATTATGATCCACAATCGGAACTAACTTATAATGTTCGCGAGAGTTTTGAGACCTATTTTTTGCCAATTTTTCAGGGTACAGATGAAGATAAAAAGTCTAATTTTTTGCAGCGTGTCATTAAAGGATTTTACAAATATAAAGTATTAAAAAAAATTAATATACTCAAATCGCTACTTCATCATTGTCTTAAACAATCCACTATTTTAGAACCCCAAAATTTTCCGATTAAAATTGGCATATATAAGGGTATATTAGAATCAGATATTGATAAAATTAGCAATGGTTTGTTTTTTAATCATCTAGTAGAAAGCAATACCAAAGAGTGTCTTCAGTACATTACTATTGGCGATTCTAGTCCCGACACGGGAATATTTTGTCAACTTCCGGGTAATCTGAAAATCGAAGATATCCGCTATTATCAGACATCAGAAAATCAGCAATTTACCATCAATTATCATGGGATTGATAAAATTCAAAAATGTCTTCCGGTTTTCTTCCTTCCTAAAAGTAACCCAAATAGCCAACAAACAGAACAAATTTTTAGCAATATTCCAGGAATTATTTTTCACTACAATAAAGAATCCTTAAATAAGGAGCATGATAATTCTTCGGTACAGAGTTTTATTTATCGGTTTACCATGTCTCTGCTGATTTATATCATTTTGCTGATAATTCTGGAAGGTTGGGGACTGGTATTTTTACCAATTTTTCGACTTCATGAAGGTAGCGAAAATAAACCTTTTGAATCAGAGAAGTTTATGGCTAATTTATCGAAAGTAATTAGTCATTTATTGAATAATAAATATCGCGCCAATTCTCAAGGGTTGCGGATTAAAAATCTGACCCAAAGTTTTACCAAGGGAAATGCTTTGGGTTCGTTATATTCGGTATTACCGCGCAAGTTTATCCTAGATCAATCTGCTAATCGTCCCAGTTTCTCCCTGGATAAATTGGCTTTAATTGTGGTTTCTAGTGTTGAAAGTGATGGTTTATTCAAAGGCGATCGCCAAGACCGGATTTCTACTGTATTCGGTGAAGCGATCGGAATTAGGAAGCAGTCAGAGAATCAAATTGTCGTACAGTTATTAAAAACCTTTTCGGAAAATTATCTCTCTCGCAATTTATATACAGAACCCTCAATTTTAATTGATGTGGTAGATTATCTTTACGAGGAATTAGGATATCGTCACTTTTTGTATATAGCTAAAGCGCCATTTACTGATAATTTAAACCTAACCAAACAAGTGGATAATGAAGATGAGTTTTATTTCATGTCACCCACTTTAATTAAATCTCTCCAATCAGGATTACCAGATATTAAAATATATCCGGTTTTCTTTAATAAGTATTATGTCAAAAAAATGAAAACCTTAGACCAGGTTTCCTATAGTCTCAAGGATACTGCTAAATTATTAAACTTGGTAGAAGACCCTAGTAAAAACGTGGTGGTATTTTTTAATCTCTTTAATGGTTTATCTGTGACAACCACAAACAAGGACGATCGCTTTTATAATGGGGTGATGTCCTACGCAACTTTATTAAATATCTATCAAGGAGTCCTGGACGATCAGCATATTCGGGAGGGATTGATTCATGATAACTCTCTGAAACAAGACATTCTGCAATATTTGACTTTTTTCCACTTTTACAGATTAGAAAAAAAATTAGTTAGAAACAAGATCCAGATTAAACTAGATCCCTACGATCGCGTTATTGGTGATGATTCTTTACGCAAAAAATCTGTTTTTAATCATATTAATGGAAAAGCCAATTTTAATAGTTTGGCTTTTTTGAGTGAGGTTAACTCGATTTTGTATCCCCAGAATCGACGGAGACCCCAATCGGATTCCACCAATAACCCGGTTGATCAATAAGTTGAATAATCACGATAATGATTGAGGTTGACAGATGAAAGTCGCAGAAAATTTCGGAAGATTATTTGAGGTAGGTTTCAATATTGGGATTTTATCAGCGATATCGGAAGCTAAAATTGACAATAATTTCGCTGATTTGTATAGTCGGGATTTGCAAAAATTGCGATTCTCAGAAATGCTACGGAAAATTATCAAAGATGCCAACATAACCGACGAGGAAGCCATTAGGAATAACCTGCAAAAATGGGGATTATTTTTGATTCAGAAAGGTTGGTTATCGGGGTTAAACTTTTTTCGAGAATATCTGAAATCCTTGGGAAAAAATTACCATAAGTATCATATTATTTATAATCAGTGTAGCTTTTCTGATGATAACAGTATCAACCTATTTCCCAAAGATAAACGGCTACAGATTGAGGAGTGGTCGTCGCAGTTAAAAGATGAATTTTCACCTAGACAACCGAATATCAATTGGGAAAAATACAGCCAGAAAGGTGAGTTTTTGAAAGCTGACACTTTGATGTTACTGAGAAACCGAAATGACCTGAGAATATTAGTGGTAGATTTATCCATATTTTCGGTGAAAGCGATTGAAGATTTAATGGATTTAACCGATAAAAACCTAGACAACCAACGTCGGTTACTCAAACGAGAGATTAATTATCTGAAATCGAAAAGTGTTTTCGTAAAATTGCGGCTGGATACGGGAGATCCGCAAAATCTTGATGTGGAATTTTCGGAGGATATCAAACGATACTTTACCGCATTTAAGCGACAAGATAAGGAATGTGTTAAATTAATTCAAGCTGCTAGTTATGCTTATAGCTTTTATGGTTTTTTAAAACAATTCGGAATAGTCAAACCCGAAAACTCTACGATGATTAATGTAGTCGGATATAGCGATCGCAGTCTTAGCAACCTATCCCTAAATCCCCAAAGTCAACACCATTGGGATTTACTCGCTACCTGTGCGAATATTTATCAAAATGAACCCAAAGATGCAGAAATTACCGCAGCGAGAAAACAGGTAATGGATCTAATTCGCCGCAATGTCGCCAAAAGTTTTAAAAATGGTAAATCCTTCCTGAAAAATCTATCTAATATTAGTCGCGATCGCATTAATATCATCCCCCCCCACACAGAAATTATTGATAATTTTAGTTGTACCCTAGACCTGAGACAACCCCACGCGGAAGCCGTCAAAAAATACCTAAACTCAGTCCATACTTATATCTTTCTGACCGGAAATCCCGGAATTGGAAAAACTACGGCGATCGTGGATTTTTTGAAATCTCATATTGATGAGGGTTTTCTCTTCTTTTATGTCAGTCCTCGCAAACAAGTTAACCTAGATATTATCGAAAAATTCAAAAACTCAGAAACTGATCATCTTAGCGACGATCGCCTATTTTGTGTTACCACTAACTTTATCCTTCTCCAAAATAACGCACCCTCTTCAACGGTTAATTATCTCGCCACCAAACATCAAGATGAGTTTATCCTTCACTCAGTTAAATTTATCCCGATTAACCAAAGAGAAAAACCGCATTCATATCCCGGTTATAAATCAGTTGAACGCATCGCCGATAATCGCCTAAAACCATCTCCACATAAGGTTAATGGGGTATTATCAACCCTGTGTGAAGCCATATCTAATTTAATTAATGATGATTTCTCTAATCATATTGTGGCTACAGCTTGTATACAATCTTTACGCATTACTAATACTGGTAAGAATACTTTAGAAAACTTCGAGAAAATTTTTGAGACAGCATACAGCAAAAGAACTAATAAAGTTGATATTAAAAAAATGCAGTCTCTCTCCCAACGCATCAAAAATATATTTATTATGATTGATGAAATTACCGGAGATAATAGCGGGGTTGAATTTCTCGACGGGATTCGCAAAATTATTAATAAATACCAATTAACTAATCGTGAATATGGATTCAATACTAAGGTAATTGTCGCAGATGCTTCCATTGTTGACCCGGAAGTGATTACACAACACCTATCAGAAACGTCTCCCGAACCTGATAAAATTTTCTTCCGTCGGGTATCTCAACCAGATATTGATTCTATCTCGTCTAAGGAATTTGAATTTAACAAAAAGTCGGCGATCGCTATTAACGCTAACTCCTATCCCGCGAAAGATCTGACTATCACCTATAAACCCTTTATTGAATCTGTCCAATTTAATCAAGACCAACTATCGGAAACCAAAGCCAAACTTCCCAAAACTGTATTATCTAAGATTTTTACCGATATTAATCAACTCATTCAGGAACCAAATACGGGTCAGATTTTAGTTTATATCCAAGACAAAACCAGACTACAACTGCTAATTGAAGATATCCAAGAACAGCAAACCTTTGTCAAAAATCAAGACTACTTAGAAGTTCACGCTAACCTCAGCGATACGGAAAGACAAGAAATCCATCAATATCAAAACCAGGTCAAAGTGGTATTTATGACTTCCTCCGCTAGTCGGGGTTTATCCTTCCCGAAATCTACTCATATTTTAGTGGAAGTTCCTCGGTTTCAAGTCGAAACTAACTTAATGGAAATTATCCAAGTTATTTATCGCTGTCGCGGACAGTTTTGGGAAGAAGGAAAATTGCAGACTTTTGATGATCACCAGAAATTCTTGACTTTTTACTTATGCGATCGCGCTATTTACTACGGAGATGATAGCGACCCTAATCTCTCCATTCAAGAAAGTCTGATCAGTATGTTAAACTTGCTAGTTATTCTCAAAACTGCGATCATGACCAGAATACAAGGATATGGTCAAGTGGGAAGGGGTAACTTTTTGATGATTCCCATTGGAGGAAAATCTGTTTCTGCTTCTGGTCAAAGTTTCACGGGTCAGTTATCTACCTTAATTAAGCAATTAGACAAAGAATACAAAAGAAATCCTAAAAACACTACCTTAAACACTGTCTCTACACATATCCAAGAATTGCTGAATCGGTGTGAGTTTTTGCTCAATGGTAGTGATGAATCTAAATATAGCCGCGATAATTCCAGCATCTCCTATTTAACACTTATCCGAGAATTTAATGCTGAGTTTGCTAAATATTGTGACCCCTTGACAGGTTTGCTAGAACTGAAAAAACCAGAACTTGGTCATATATGTGGTAGCTTAATCTTGGTTAATATTAACTCTGGTTTAAAAGAGTCTTACCAAATGAGATTAAGGGAAATTGCGGAATATGCGAATACGGAACTTTTAAAAAAAATGATTGCGATTCGTGAGAGTTCCCAATATCCTCCTAGTCTCACCGCTAGTATTAAAGGTGCGATCGATTTAATTGATCAACTCCAAGAACACCACTATCGGACTCAAATACTTGAACAACACAACTCCTGGGATTGTCAATATTACGCGATTCCTTTATTTACCTTTATTGTCGGAGAACAAATCCGCCATTATTTTCAGTCCCAAATACATGAAACGGACAATAACAGTTTCCGTCATATCCTCAGTCAATATATTAATCTACTCTACCCATGTGAACAAGTCCTACCTATTGGCGATCGCTATCAAGAATTCCCTTTTGTCATCTTTAGAAGTTATAGTCTTGAACAAATGCGATCTAAGGTTTTTAGCGATCGCTATCTGCTTACCTCCACAGAATTAAATATCCTCAATCTCATTCTCTCTCAAAATCACCATTGATCAGAAATTCTCTGAATTGGGGGTTGACAACTGAAAATTTCTTGGTTATAATTGGACTGGAAGGCGGAGTATGTCTATACACTTGACTATAAAATCAATGCCGATAAAGTTCCCCTTAAAAATAGTCAGAGAAAAACGGTTCATTACGAGGGATAATCATTTCCAGCAAATCCACCACTTGAGGGTCAGCGCGCAACCTTTCCACCTTATAGAAATAGCTAGGACGGCGATAATTCATCAACAAAGAAACCAGAGTTTGAATACTCATTCTCGCCTCATGACAGCTTTTTTTACGGGTAATGTTAGTGGTCCCATCATCCAGCCATTCCACCGTAAACACACCATTATTATCATTCAACAAATCATCGCGCACAATGAAAGAGAGAGAAGTCGCATTAACCGGAGGCTGAAAAGGATAGAACTTGAGCAAATTTTCGACATCAATAATGCGCGCCATATAGTAAGGTGAAATTTCCTCAGTAATCTCGGAATCATCCAGTAGAAAAGCCAAGGGGTCATTAGTATACCGCCAACCTATGACCTTTTCCACCATAGATTGATGTGCGCTAATATAGTTCCATAGACCCCGGCGACCATCTTCATCCAGATAAATCATATCCTTAATTTGAAAGATATCATTAGCAATGTAATAAAGCACATAACCCGCCGGTTGATCATTCTGATCATAATATACAGCAGCACGCAAATCATCTTGATCCCAGCGCCAATATTCCTGCCATTCTAGGGACCCACGAATCAATGCGCCATGCTGTTGTTCAGCAAATTTTTGATAAACAGCTTTGATAATATCTCCCTCGGCGTGGTCACGCCGCACATAACCAGAAACGTCAGTAATGCGCGGCAATTTATGGTCAGGAATAGTATATTTAATCTGGTCATTAATAATTTCCCAACCCTTTTTTCGATAATAGGGGATAGAATAGGGGTACAAATAAGAAATAGTTTGACCCCTAGCTTTCATCTCAAGTAATCCTTGCATAATCAGAGACTTAGCCAGACCATGTTGTGCATACTCAGGATAAGTTCCCACGCCAGTCAAACCACCCATATTATAAATCACCCCATGAATATTAACCTTCATAGGATATATAGCAATTTGGGATATTAACTTATCATGATCAAACCATCCCAAAACATGAGCAGCCTCAAGTATAGGTCGTTTTTCGCGCTCAATTTCCTCTTCATTCCAACCAATCTTATGCAAATCATGATTAGTAACTTGAAACACATAGCGCAATAATTCATTAAAGGCTTTGAGATCATCAATAGTTAATGTTCTCATCTGAAAGCCATGGTTTTTTTTCGGACTACCCATATCGAGACTCTTCCCAGTCATCAAAGTTTCCCAATAATTCCTGAATCCTATATTAATATAGCGATCGCCCCCCGCCGCCTCCCCAAGTAAGATAGAATCGCGACAGAGTGCCAAAATCTGAGTTATTGTGTTAAAATCAGCACCAACTCAGCTAGTTAAGGAAGATTTCCAACTAGAAAGAACTCTACAAATACCGTCAAACTGAGCGATCGCATGGGGGACTATGTTTCATCGAATTTCCGCACACCGAACACCAAAAAGCCCAATATTCACTACCTACCAAAAAGCCGATCGCCTATGGGGATGGGGATTATGGCTCACCGCCTTACTATTATTTACCATAGATTTAGGGGGAGTGGCCATCAGAGACTGGGACGAAGGAATTGTCGCCCAAGTAGCGCGGGAGTTAATCACAGGGAATGCTAACTGGTTACACCCGACCCTAAACGGAGACCCTTACTTAAACAAACCCCCCTTAATCCATTGGTTCATCGCCCTATTTTATCAAATAGGGGGCGTAAACGAATGGACAGCCCGTCTACCAGGAGCCTTATTAACAGCCACATCCGTACCCCTATTATACACTCTAGGGCGGGAAATTTTCCACCGTCGCACCCAGGCCATTTTTTCGGCCCTAGTTTATTTAACCCTAATTCCAGTAGTCCGTCACGGTCGTTTAGCCATGTTAGATGGGGCGGTATTATTTTTCCTAGTCCTAATGATGGTCTGCGTATTGCGCGCGCGGCGAGATTTGCGCTACGCCTTGGGGTCTGGGTTAGCATTTGGGTTATTGTGTCTCACCAAAGGAGTGCTATTAGGGGTATTATTAGGAGCGATCGCCTTCGGATTTTTGTTGTGGGATACCCCGCGACTGTTGACCTCAAAATTCCTGTGGTGGGGCTTAGGGCTAGGCTTAGTACCCGTAGCGTTTTGGTATGCTTCCCAATGGCAATATTATGGCTTTGACTTCATAATCGCCAACCTAGTAGATCAGTCCCTAGTTAGAATTTGGGAGTCGGTGGAAAACCACAAAGGACCCCCCTGGTATTATTTACTGGAAATCATTAAATTGAGCGCCCCCTGGCTATTATTCTGGTTAGGAGGATTAAGATTAGCTTGGCGCGATCGCAATTTAAGTTGGGCGCGGTTAACATTAGTGTGGACAGGAGTTTATTTAATCGCGGTATCTGCGATGAATACCAAACTCCCTTGGTATATTATGCCCATTTATCCAGCCTTCGCCCTAGCGGTAGGAAGTTATCTAGCCCTAGTTTGGGAAGAAGGAGATCATGAAATTGGTAGATGGCAAAAAACAAAGCCTTCCCCCAGCGTCCCCCCAGACCAGTTGCTAACCCCAGATTATCTCTGTCCCCGTCCCGATCGCCTCTGGCCCCTATTTAGTATCTTAGCCTTTGTAGCTTGGCTAGGAGGGCTATATTTTGGCGGAATGTTAACCCTAACTGATACCACTACTTTAGACATTAACCTTCAGTTAACCTGTGCTTCCGTAGCATTAACCATGGCTGTTAGTACCCTATTGTTAGTCGAATGCGATCGCCAATTTTTAGTCATTCTGTGCTGGGGGATGTATTTATCCCTGCTGCTATTTGTTTCCTCACATCACTGGGTTTGGGAGTTGGGCGAGTCCTACCCCGTCAAACCCGTTGCTAGTCTCATCCAACAACATACAGCCCCGGAGGCACAGATTTACACATCCTACCCCTACTCGCGACCTTCCCTAGATTTTTATAGCGGACGGCAAATACGTCCCGTAGATAGCCAAGCCCTACAGCATTACTGGCACAACTCACCCTCAGCCTATTTTCTGGTTGATCAGCAAACCCTCCATAACCTCCAACTCCCAGATAGCAGAGTTTTGGGAACTATAGAAGGGTGGACTCTAATTATGCCTTCTGAAATCCCCAAACCCATCAAAGGATTAAAGCCATTTAGGGAAAAGGGTAATCGCCTGCATCTTGCTCAAATTCGGTAATATTGGGGTCAAGTATCTGATGGCGATAATTTAGGCGATCGCTTACCACCACTGCCAAACTTAACAGTAGCAGACTACTAACGATCGCCACTAAAGAAAACGGTTTAGTTGAACAAACATCACGACCAATTCTAGCCAACGGATGACTCTGCCGCCTTAGCATTCTACTGATCGCCCAATGTTGCCAAGAAAAAGGATCTCGCACATAATGACCACTGTTGCTAATTACCAGATGAGTATGGCAGTTAGGACAGGTAAACAGTCCGCCAAACACCCCTACTGAAGGCAAAACGCTAGTGTGGTGGCAAATGGGACAATTAACTGAGTGAGAGTTAAAAGTATCAGCATTCATAGATGACTGTGTGTGAGTGAACGAACTTATCACGTAAAACTCCTGGGAGGGTTGGAAGCTCCGTGATTGATCACGGAGAGGAAAACCGACTCAAGCGGCTGAC
>NZ_JBIMLI010000070.1:0-24394 GCF_051859755.1 Limnospira sp. | reverse complement strand
GCAGTTTGATTCTCTCCATGATGCCATGGATTCTGTTCTCAAGGCTGCGTCCTAACCGTATTGACTAGTGCTATATCACCCTGGTAGGGTGCGTCAGAGGGATAACATATCGGGTTAACGGCCAATTTGGTTCATCTGACGCACCACCCATATCGTAGTCAAGAAACCGGGTTTCTCAGGGAAAACGGTGGGGCGGGTTTACCAAAACCTGGGTGGGGAATTGATAATTGACGGCAAAACCCGCCGCTACAATTAATAATTATCCATTATCAATTTAGCAAAGGAAAGCGCATCTAAGCGATCGCCTTTTAGAGAGTATAAGCGCACGAAATCATTAACCCAGTCTAGGATAGTTTGAGTGGTGAATTGGAAAGGAGAATATTTGAGAGACCGTTGGAGATGTTCAACCGCTGCGGCTGTGTCCCCGGTGGTGTAGGCGTGCCATGCTTGCCACGTTTGCGATCGATAGCGAAGCCTGTGGCTGAGGTTTTGTACCCCTTTTATCACCTCCTCACACTGGGCAAATTCATCGCTTATGGGGGCTGATATAGCCGGATGAAGGATGTTTATGGTTTCCCTAAGCATCCGTTCTTCCCGAAATAGTTGTTCGGCTCTCAGTTTACTCGCCTGTCCCATAGCTTGTCGGAGTTGAGGATTAACGGCCCATTCTTCGAGAGTGTGGGCGAGTTCCCGCGCCGTAGCTGCTGGGTCAACATTCGGGTTAGGTAACAGTTTCCCGGTTCCGCCTAAACCTTCAGGAATGCCACCGGCGGCGGAAGCGACAATAGGTAAACCCTTAGCCATAGCTTCCATAATGGCGAAGGAGGGGGCGGCTTCTGAATAGGAGGTTAACACAAAGATGTCACAGGCATCTAGCCAGTCGGGAACATCCCAGCGTTGACCTAGGAAAATCACCTTTTCGGCTACCCCTAGCTGTTGTGCCATTTCCCTAAGTTCGGGTTCTACATCACGATCGCTACCTTTTCCGGTTCCCGCCCATACCAGATATAGTTTTGACCAAATCGGGGAATTTTTCAAGTGGGCGATCGCTTCTAGTTGATGACGGTGACCTTTAATTGGGGCGAGTCGGGCTGAAGTAAAGCACATTACTGCATCTTCGGGAAGGCTAATTTCCTGGCGCAACCGTTTTCGCGCTTCTGGGTCGGGGGGGTTAAAGTATTTTGGCGATCGGCCATAATAAACCACATTGCCTTTATTTTCAGGTAATTTAAAATCCTGATGGAGAATGTTTAAATGTTCCCGCGCCGCCACATTTACCACCCGCGCCAAACCATATTGATAGCGCACAGCTTCTCGATATGGGATATCATCACCCATGGAAAAATCGGCGTGTTCACTCATGGCTAAACCTAGGGCGATCGCATAGGGAATTTTTTGTTCAATAGCCACCTGTTTAGCCGCAAAATGGGAATAGGGCCAGCCATCACTAAAGATAATAAAATCCGGCTTCAGTTGAGAATACAATTTTTCGTAATCTTGGCAATTTCTCAACACTCTAGCCAAATCTGAACTCGTACTGTAATCTAGCCAAAACTGTTGCACTCCCAAACTCCCCTCTTGTTCCACCAAAGGGCTAGTATGTTTTGGTCTAACTGCTGTGACTTGATAACCAATTTTAGCCAATTCACACATAATTAGATGATCATATTGTGCCAGTCCGCCAATACCCGGATCATCTGTATTGATTAAAATAATGTGTTGATTCATTAAAGCCGATTTCGATAAATTTAACTGTGATTTTTTGCGGAACCTTGAACCGCCGATAAATAATGTATAAATCTCTTGCCATTCTGGGATCTTAATCAGTTGCTCAATTAAAAACTTTTCTCCATACTCTTGTGAGATATTCTGAAAGGCATTTGTCCAGTGTAGTAAAGTATCCACCGGGGAAACATCACTATATTCTAAGGAATTTTGTAAACATTCTGCCATCAATTTAGGGTAGCCATCTCGATACATTCTCCATGCTAACCATATCCAGCGCTCATAGCGTTCTTTTCTTTCCAGTTTCCGGATAGATATGGGTAATTCCGGGCGGCGGAAAAACTCATTCATTAAGGCTTCCGTATTGCGGATTACTTTTTCCCCTCCAGACATCAAATTAGAATCATGTTGGCGGTAGCAGGCGTGCATTTTTTTCAGCCAAACGGTGCGACACCCCATTAAAGATAACCGCAGGACAAAATCTAGGTCTTCTGTGGGGGGATGGCGATGATCAAATCCTCCCACTTTTTCCCACCATTCACGCCGCATAATTAAGGCGCTAGGACGGACACATTTATATAAAACCCAGGTTTCTAAGTTCAAGACTGGGGCATTTTCCCAGGGTGTAACTTTGGCTAATATTTGCGAATTTTGGTCAACCACCATCCAGCCACTTTGGATTAAATCAATGGAGGGATTTTTCTGGAAATGGGCAACTTGTTCGGCGAGTTTTTCGGGAACAAAAAAGTCATCGCCATCTAAAAAAGCGAGAAATTCTCCCCGCGCTAAACTACAACCATAATTTCTGGCTTTGGCAGCCCCCTGGTTGGGTTGATAGTGATAGGAAATTACGTCTAAATATGGTTCGATAACCTGCCGGGTGTTGTCGGTGGAACCGTCATCAATTACGATGATTTCATAGTCTGTATAGGTTTGTTCCAGGGCGCTTCTGACACACAGTTCAATATAGCGATCGCAATTATAAGCGGGAATAATTACACTAACTTTAGGGGTGGTTTTGGGGAGGGTTTCTAAGAGGAGTTGTTGCCATTCTGGTTGTTGTCTAAAGCTGTGGGTATCCATTAATTCACCGTAGCCAGTACAATAACCTATAAAGCGATGTATCCAGTCAGAAACGGTGATAGGAAGGGTGTAGGGGCTATAGGAAAGCGATCGCCTTAGAAATTCTGCCATTTTGGTCGGATGACCAGTATAATAAAATCGCCAAGCCATCCAGGTTAATGATTCATAACGGGTCTGCCTCTCTAGTTGGCGGATAGAGTCGTCCAGGTCTGGTTGTTGGAAAAAGTTTTCTAGGACGGCATTAAAAGCCTCTAACTGTTTGGTAGGATCGGCAATAGACATGGCGCGATCGTGTTGGCGATAACCCACGGTCATCTGTTTTAACCAGGTAGCCTCACATCCCATTTTGGCTAGTCGCAGCACAAAGTCTACGTCGTCCGCACCGTCAAACCGCGAGTCAAAGCCTCCCGCCTTTTCCCACCACTCTCGCCGGAACATCATCGCACTGGGTAAAATGGGAGTATCAGTCAACCAGGTTTCTAGGGTGAGAGTTGGGACTTTATGCCAGGGTTCAATATTTGATTGGGGTGTACCGTCGGCACTAATAATTTGCCAACCACTGTTGACCAGTCCTACCCCAGGGTGAGAGTCGAAGCAGGCGACCTGGGCTGGCAATTTGTCCGCGAGGAAAATATCATCATGGTCTAATAGGGCGATTAATTCTCCCTTAGCGGCTGCTATACCGAGATTTCTGGCTGCTGCTATGCCACCATTAGTTTGGGATATACTGTGGATACGTGACCCGTAGGATTGGAGAATTTCTGGGGTGCTGTCGGTAGAGCCGTCATCGACTACAATAATTTCATAGTCCTGATAACTCTGGCTGAAAATGCTGTTGATGGCTTCGGCAATGTAGCGATCGGCATTGTAAGCGGGAATGATGACACTGACTCTGGGTTGGCGAGTAGTTGCTGACATGATTGGTCCTTGATCAAAAAAACAGAAGTTGATAGTCTCTAAGGGATTGGGGTATTGCTAGACTCAGATGAACTTAATCTCAGTATCGCCAAAATGGAGGAAATAATAGCATGGGCAAAAGAACATACATTAAAGACAAAAAATTGCTCAATACTACCCTGAAAAAGGATATTAAGTGGACTCCTACTAAAATCATTCTTGCGGCTTTGGGATTTCTGATTCCTTATGGGGGTTTTGTCTATTATAGTACATCAATTTCTCTGATTTTTACCGGGTTATTGATAGCTGGGCCAGTTATGGCTGGGGCTTTTTATGGTTTCATATATTTTGTGAACCGGGATCTATTCTAAGTGCCTCATCATTTAGGTGTTGAGAGTTGATAGTGCTGGCTGAGGATGGCCTATACAACTAAGGCATAAAGTTGGTCGAGTTTGGTTAAGTAATTAGTTATTTGTGAAGATGAGTTGATGTCTGTACCTAACCCGGAAGCGGAGGCTTTGAGTTTACACGAAAAGGCAGAAAACTATTTAGCTGAGGGAAAGCTGGAGAAGGCGATCGCTTTTTACCAAAAGGCGATCCAGCTAAACCCTCGTTTCTCCTGGTCTCACCATAAATTAGGGGATGCTTTCTCTCAACTGGAAAGGTGGGATGATGCTAGGTCGGCTTACCAAAAGGCGATCGCTGTTAATTCCGGCTTTTTTTGGTCTTATAATAATTTAGGAAATACTCTGATTAAACAGGGTGATTGGTCGGCAGCTATTGAAGTATATCAAAAAGCAATTTCTCTTGATACTAATTTTCCCTGGTGTTATTATAATTTAGGTAATGCTTACAGTTCTATAGGTGAATGGGAAAAGTCTATTGATGCCTATTTAACAGCTTGTCAACTTGATGATAATTTACCAGACCTTGATGAAAAGTTGGGTGATGCTTTGGCGGGATACTGTCAGGGAAATCTTGATAATATCATCGAACACTTAACTATTTTGCCATCCTTTCTGGATATCACAATTTATCAAAAATTAGCCGACAATTTAGCCAGAAAATATTATTGGTTAGCAGCCATTATATTATATCAAAAAGTGTTGGCTATTGAGCCAAAAAATCCAGAGATTTTACCCAAACTTAATCAGGCTTGGGAACGCCAACGGGAACTTGAACATCAGTTAAATATCCACAATCAGATTGTTAAACAGCATCCTGATAGTTATGATGCTTATTATCGCTTAGGCAATGCTTTATTTAAAGTGGGGAAATGGCATCAGGCTATTGAGGCTTATTTACGGTCTATGGAATTAAAGCCGAATTTACCTCCTTGGTTATATAAGGACTTGTGGACATTGATTAAAGCCGAAGGACGCTTAGGGGAAGTGGTGGATTTATATCAAAAAGCCATTGTTAAAAATCCCAAATCCTGCGAATTATATATTAATTTAGGAGAAGTTTTTGCCCAACAAGGCAACCTAAAAGCAGCGATAAATTGTAACGTTCAAGCCACAGCTATTAAGTTTAACCAGGAGTTAACCAACCCTCAATTATCCCCTAAATTTATCATTATTGGCACTCAAAAAGGGGGGACTACTTCCCTATATTATTATCTGGAAAAGCATCCACAAACGGCTTTATCTGTTATCAAAGAAATTGAGTTTTGGTCTCGGAAGTTTGACCGAGGTATAGACTGGTATTTGAGCCATTTTTGTACTATACCTAAAGCCGATAGGGTGATGACTGGGGAAGCGACACCTAGTTATTTGGACTGTCAGTCTGTAGCGGAACGTCTGTTTAACTGTTATCCTGACATGAAATTAATTGTAATGCTAAGAAATCCCATAGATAGGGCGATTTCTCATTACTATCATTGGGTTAATATTGGTTGGGAATCGCGAGATTTATCAACAGCGATCGCCTCAGAAATAAACCGATTTAAACAGGGTAATCGTCAGATTTGGGACTGTCCCCATAGTTATTTGGCACGTGGTATATATGTGGAATTTTTGAAACATTGGTTATCTATCTTCCCCAAAGATAATTTTCTGATTCTCAAAAGCGAGGATTTATATAATAGTCCAGACAATACTTTAAGGAGAGTACATCAGTTTTTGGGTTTAGCCGATTATTCATTAGAAACATATCCCAAATACAACTCTCGATTTTATCCTGATGTTGCTGAACTATGGCGCTATAAGTTGGGAGAATTTTACGAACCTTACAATCAAGCATTAGAGGACTTATTAGAGGTAAAATTTGGCTGGAATAGCGGTTAATGGCTGATTTTTAATCGATGTAAATAATTGGCAAAATTAGTATATAATTAGGGTGAGTATAGGGGTGAGTGAATAATATGGAGCGTGATTTTCAACTTCCGGGGGAATTAGTGAGTCTTCATCAACAGGCGATCGCCTATTTAGAAGAAGGGAAATTTGATGAGGCGATCGCTAACTGTCAACAAGTTATCCAACAGCAGCCAGAATGGGTTATGGCTTATAAAACTTTGGGGTTGGCTTTACAAAAAAGTAACCGCCTAGAAGCCGCAGAAAACGCCTATAAAAAAGCTATCAATCTCGACCCTAATTTGGTGGCTGCTTATGGAAATCTTGGCAGTCTTTACGCGCAACAGGAAAGGTGGGAAGAAGCGGAAGTAACCTTAAAGCAAGCCATCAGTATTGACCCTAATTTTCGGGGATTATATCGCAATTTAGCCAGAGTGTTAACCAAGATAGGACGACCGGAAGAAGCTCAAAGCTATTGGCAAAAGGGACTGAAATTAGATGCAATTTTAAAACAGCGAGGACAAGAGGAATTACAGATAGGAAATACCTTAGCTGAATCCGGGAAATGGTCAGAGGCGGTGTCAGCATTTCAAAAGGCGATCGCTTACCATCCTCAGTTATTTTTAGCCCACCATAAATTGGGGTTAGGTCTGATGCAATTAAATCAGCCAGCCGAGGCGGTGTCGGCTTTTGAGAAGGCGATCGCTATCCAACCAGATTTTAGTTGGTCTCATCACCATTTAGGAGAGGCTTTTCAGGTGTTAAATAAACCGGCTTTGGCGGTAGAGGCATTTCGGAAGGCGATCGCTATCAACCCAGATTTTTGTTGGTCTTATTATCAATTAGCCAAAGCTGCCACCCAACTCCAGCAGTGGGAAGATGTAGCAGATGCTTACCAAAAAGCCATTCAATTAAAGTCAGACTTTCTGGAGTTTTATTTAGGCTTATCTAAGGCATTATTTGAGTTAAAACGCTGGCAAGATTTGGTGAAATTATACCCCTCCATTTTATCACAACAGCCTGATTTTATCAAAAACTATTATTCCCTGGCAGAAACTTTAGTTGCTCAGGAATGTTGGGATGCTGCTTTCGTTATTTACGAGGCCATCATTGAACAAAACCCAAGTTTTTTAGAATCTCCTAATAATCGAGTTAATTGGGGTAAAATTTTAGTCAGCCAAAATCGTTATGAACAGGCGATATCTCAGTATCAAATTCTGGTTACTCAAAATCCTGATTGCGAATGGTTTTATGGATTCCTAGCAGATGCTTATTATCAAAATAAAGATTGGTTAACCGCCTTAGAAAATTATCAAAAAGCGATATCTATCAATAGTAATCAGGACTGTTTTTATTGTGGCTTGGGGAATTGCTTACACAAATTGGGTAATTTTGACCAAGCAATTGAGGCTTATAGAAAGGCTATTACCATCAAAAATTATCCTTGGTATTATGAAGAAATTATTAATGTATTGATGTCTCAGGAAAAGTGGGAAGATGCGCTGGAATTCTGTTTTGAGTCACTTAAAAATGACCCCAACCATTATCAATTTTACGACAAAATGAAGATAAACTTACTACACTTAGGAAGACATGAAGATGCTGAAAAATGCAATCATTTCCAATTACCTAATGATCTGCTTTCTAAATTCTGTAATTTACCAAGTCCAGACAAGTGGTTAGTCAATAGTAGAAGTTGTAGCAATGTTCAAACTATCGAGATATATCCATCGACTTCCGTGAATTTTAAACAGCCAACTACAGTTTCCAAGAGTTCTTTTAATTTCACAAGTCATCGAACTCAGCAACCATCCGGATCAGTGAAAATTTTTCCACAAGCTAGAGGCTTAAATACTTTAAATACTGGTCCGTTAAATTTGTTAAACACAATAATAACAGGGAATAATCAGGTTGTTCAAGATTTATCTTCCAACAACTCAGGAATTGCTTTAGCTGCTCATAATTTACCAGAGACCATACACTTAGAAGGAAATATTGCTTTTGTATCTGCTCTTTATGGACACAACTACTTTCATTGGATGGTCGAGGTAATACCTAGGTTACATCTGGTTTTAGCCAGCGGAGTACCCGTTGATAAAATTGTGGTTAATAAGTTTGGTCACAAATATGAGGATGAAACTTTAGCTATGTTTGATATTCCCGAACATCAAAAAATGTTTGGCTGTTTTCGTCACGTTCAAGCTGAGGTTTTGATAGTCCCATGTCGCACCTTGCCTACACCAAAATGGGCTTGTGATTTTGTCAAAGATTTAGTTTTAAAACATCCATCATTACTGGAAGAGGATAATCGATGCAATTACTCTAGTAAAATTTATATTAGTAGAGCTAATTCTTATTATCGCAAAGTTATCAATGAACAGGAGTTAATGGATATCCTCAAACCATTAGGTTTTGAAGTGGTCTATCTTGAAAATATGTCGGTGAAACAACAAGCATTGTGTTTACATCATGCGGAAGTGGTAATTTCTCCTCATGGTGCTGGGTTAACTAACTTAGTTTTCTGTGAACCTGGAACTAAAGTAATTGAGTTATTTCCTCCCGCAGACAGGACTCCTACCTGTTACTGGACTATGAGCGAAATTTGTCAATTAGATTATTATTACTTAGTGGGCGAATTTAATCCAGAATTACCCAAGGAAATAGGTAATGAGATCGATAGAAATCCAAATTTTTATATAGATATCAACAGTTTATTAAAAACTATGGAAATTGCTGATATAATTTAATTAGTTGTTTGAGTGAAAAAATTGCCGATGAGTTTATCGATGAATACCCCAGACCGTGCCGTTATATACCATAAACAAGCAATTGAACATCTCAAAGAAGGTAAATTAGAGGAAGCGATCGCCTGCTGTAATTTCGCCTTGGAAAGACAACCATATTGGCCAGATGGTTATAAAACTTTGGGACTGGCTTACCAGAAGCAAGGTAACTTTGAGCAAGCCTTAATTGCCTATACAAACGCATTAGAAATTAAACCAGATTTTGCTGAAGTTTACGGCAATTTGGGAAGTCTGTATGCCGAACATAAATTGTGGCAAGATGCAGTGCAAGCCTATGATGTCGCTTTGCGTCTTAATCCTGATTTGGTGGGGTTATATCGTAACCTGGCTCAATTATTAATTATGTTTGGAAAATATGAAGATGCTATCAGTTATTGTCAGCAAGCGATCGCTAAACAACCCGACTCATTTAAAGCCTATTATTTATTGGGAAATGCACTGAGTGGCTTAGAAAAATGGTCAGCAGCAGAAACGGCTTATCAGCGTGGTGCTGAACTTAATCCTCAATGCGATCGCATTCATGTAGACCTAGGGAATATGTTGGCTCAACAGGGAAATTGGCAACCCGCGATCGCTGCCTATCAAACAGCTATTAAAATTAACCCCAAAAATGAACTCGCTTATCATAAATTAGGAAATTCTTGGTTTCGCTTACAGGAACCAGAAAAAGCGATTTCTGTTTATAAAAAAGCCATGGAAATTAACCCACTAACTCCTTGGTCTCATCTCCCATTAGGGCGATCTTTGTTAGAGGTTGGTAAAGTTCAAGAAGCGATCGCTATTTGTTTTCGAGCAGTTGAATTAAACCCGAACTCCTACTGGGCTTATGAAAATTTGGGGGATGCTTTAAGCAGAAACCGACGTTTTTCCCAAGCCATTCCTATATATTTACAAGCCTTACAAAAAGTTCCTGAAGACAGGCCGGGAGTTAGTAAGAGTTTATATCGTCAATTGGGTTATGCGATCCGGGAACAGAGTCAAGCAGATGTAGATAAGGCTAGTCAGTGGTTATCGGAAATGATTAATCATCCACCGGATCACAATTGGCAAAAATTGGGTTTGACCAAACAAAACCCGGAACCCTATTTACAATTAGGAGAAATGTTAGCTAAAAATTATCAGTTTGAAGGAGCGATCGCCTTTCATAAACTCGCCTGTGAATGTCAACCTAAGAACGCTGAAATCCTGGAAAAATATCAGAATATTTGTCAACAATACCAAGAGTTTGAGGAAAAAATTAGCTCCCTACAACTTGCCACCCAAGAAGACTCTACCTCCCCTAAACCTTATACAGAACTGGGTAATTTATTATCTGAACATAACCGCCTAGATGAAGCTGCTAGTTATCACCGCACCGCCTTAAAACTCCGAGGATGGGATGTTAGCGAACAACGTAATTATCGATTTACCCGAGACTGGTTTAGTAGTAATATCCCCACCTGGGAAAAAAATTTACATCATCTGGCGGGTATTCCCGGCTTTCAAGCCTTAGAAGTTGGCAGTTTTCAGGGGATGTCAGCCTGTTGGCTGCTTGATTATATCCTGACTCATCCGACTGCGACAATTACTTGTATTGACCCATATTTTCAACCGGAATTTAATAGCAATATTGCTCAAACTAATGCAGGCGATCGCGTGATTAAAATAGTCGGATATTCTCAAAATATTCTGAATTCTCTGGCGGCTGATTACTATGACCTAATTTATATTGATGGTTGTCATTTGGCGACGGTAGCCTTCCGAGATGCTTTGCTCTCATGGCGACTTTTAAAGGTGGGAGGAATGGCGATTTTTGATGATTATAATGTTTCCGAAGAAGATGACCAAGAACAAGAAGCTAAACGGGGAATTAATCTATTTTTAGAAAAGGTGAAAGATTGGGTGGATATTATAGATGAGGGGTATCAATTATTTTTAGTGAAAACCGGAGATGGTTTCCAGCCTGGTGAATTGGAAATGTTGTTATCAGAAATTGATGGACCATTACAAGCCTATTATTAATCTCACTAAATTATTTATGGTATCTCTACCTCCGAAATTGTTAGCATTACAACTTCACCAGCAAGCTATTATGTACATTAATAATCGCGACTGGGAGTCGGCTATCCAAGCTGGTGAACAAGCCTTAAAACTCTACCCTGATTTAGCGATCGCCTGTAAAACTTTGGGGATAGCTTGGCAATGCAAAGGAGAGTTAACTGAGGCGGAAAAATGGTATAAACAAGCCTTAACAATTAAACCAAATTTTGCTGAAGTTTACTCTAATTTAGGTAGTTTATATGCGAAACAAAGCCAGTGGCAACCTGCTATTACAGCCTATAAAACTGCCCTAAAAATTAACCCTAATTTAGCCGGAGCTTATCGAAATTTGGCGAAAGTATGGACTGAGTTAGAGGATACCGATAATTTTATGAAATGTCAATATAAAGCTCTGCAATTAGAACCGGAGAAAGGGAGTGCTGATGATTATATAAAGTTAGGAAATCTGTTCCTAAAGTGCCGCCAATTTACTAAGGCGATCGCCTGTTATCGGCAAGCCATTAAATTATATCCTGATACCTCTGAAGCCTATCATAACTTAGGGGAAGTTTTGAAGGCATTAAAAAGACCGAAACAGGCAATTTTGTCTTATCAAAAAGCTCTGAAAGTTAATCCCCAGTCTACCATGACCTATCGTAGCTTAGAAAAAATCTTAATTGAGCATCACCAATGGGACGAACTCATTAAAGTTTATTCTCAACATTTAACCGTAGATTATAATTGCTTTGAAACCTATCGCAGTTTGGGTCAAATTTTGCGGCAACAAGGTCAAACTCAACAGGCTATGAATGCCTTTATTAAAGCCATTGAAATTAAACCTGATTTTTCTTGGTCTTATTGGAACTTATGGAATATTTTGGCTGAATATGAACAGCTAGACCAAGCTAGGGAAATTTTAGTAGCAGCCATTGACCGTTTTTCTGATTCTGAACAAGTTAAATTGAATTTGGGGGAACTTCTCAGCCATCAAAACAAGTTCCCGGAGGCTATGGTAGCATATCGGGATGCTGCTGCTCAAAAAATGCGGCGATCGCATCCTGAAATTATGGCGAAATCTGGAGATAAATCGTCTCCTATCCCACCTAATTTTATCATTATTGGCGCTCAAAAAGGTGGCACTACATCTCTGTATCGTTATTTAGAAGAACATCCTCAAATTGTAGGTTGTATCAAAAAAGAAACTCATTTTTGGGATAAGCATTTCGACAGAGGTTTAGATTGGTACTTATCCCACTTTCCTCCCAGTCTTGTCGAGCCTAATATTATCACTGGGGAAGCCACGCCAAATTATTTGGAATCCGCCAAAGTTCCTGAGCGTATATTTGAGGTATTTCCTGATATCAAATTAATTTTCTTACTGCGTAATCCCATCACGCGAGCCATATCTCAATATCACCATTGGGTAAGATTAATGCGCGAATATAGACCCTTAGAAATAGTGATGAAATCGGAGTTAAACCTAATTACAAGTAATTTAGAATCGGAGAGGAAACTAAGTCAATATCCCGGATATCTCTGGCGAGGATTATATCTACCATTTCTGGAAAAATGGATGTCGATTTTTCCCAGGGAACAGTTTTTAATTATCCGCAGTGAAGATTTTTATCAAAATCCGTCCCAAGTTTTTAATCGGGTTTTGGATTTTTTGGGATTACCTAGCTATGAACTATCTAACTATTGTTCCTATAACTCAGGACGTTATCCCCAAATCGAACCTTCAGTTTATAGTCAACTCCGAGATTACTTTTATCCTCATAATCAAAGATTACAGGATTTTTTAAATTTAGAGTTTGATTGGGATTAAATTAATGATGGACAATGATTGACATTTGGCAATTTTTGTGCTATATATATTAGCCATCAGTGGATGTTTTCAGCATCCTAGAAGTTTGAAAAAGATTTAAATTGATAATGCCATCCTCCGAAGAAATACTAGCATTACAGCTATATCAGCAGGCTAACACATATCTAGCCCAACAGCAATTTTCTGAGGCGATCGCTTCCTGTAAAACTGCCTTAGAATATCATCCTAACTTGGCTCCAGCATACAAAATTATCGGCACTGTTGAACAGCTACAAGGGGAGTTTGATCAGGCGGAAGCATCCTATAAAAAAGCCTTAGAAATCGAGCCAAATTTTGCCGAAGTTTACGCGAATCTTGGCAGCCTTTTTGCTCAAAAAAATGATTGGCAATCTGCGATTAACTGCTATGAAAAGGCTATCGAAATTAAACCGGATTTTGGCGGTGTTTATCGCAACTTAGCCAAAGTATTTGGGCAAATTAATCAGCAGGATAAAGCCAACTACTGTTGGTTAAAAGCTATCAATATTGAACCACAAAATGTTAACCTTCCTGAATATCTGGAGGTTGCCAAAGCACTGGATAATCAGGGAAAATTTCCCCAAGCGATCGCCATTTATGCTAAGGCGATGGCAATTTATCCAAACGTGGCAGAAATTTCCTATAATTTAGGGGAAACTTTCGTCAATTGTGAACAATGGGAATCAGCGATAAACGCCTATAAACAGGCTCTGGAAATTGACCCAGATTTGTATTATGTCTATAGTCGTTTGGGGGATGTTTTCACAGAACAGAAAAATTACCAGGATGCGATCGCCGCCTATCAAGAATGCCTTAAACTGAAGCCAGACATAGATTGGATAAATTTGAAGCTGGGGGAAATCTGCCAAAAACAAGGAGATATAAAACAAGCGATCGCCGCCTATCAAAAAGGCATAACTATCCAACCAAAATTAACATGGCCTTACTTAAAACTCTTAGAACTTTTGAACCACCTCGAATCATGGCAGGAAATTTTTAGTAACTATAAAGAACTCCTAAATAACCATCCAGATAAATCGGCGATAATTCACCAAAAACTAGCCGAGGCAGCCGTAAGATTCAAGAAATGGAATCAGGCGATTAAAAATTTCCAAAAAGCCCTAGAAATCGACCCAGAATGCTTTGATGCTTGTCTGCAATTAGCCCAGATATTTCTGCGCCAAGGAAAACCAATTAAGGCTATAGAAGCCTATATCAAAGCCGTAAATATTCGGCCTCATTTTTATTGGTCATATTGGAATCTGTGGAATTTATTATCCGAACACAATCAACTTGATATCGTCATTGAAATCTATCGCCAGAAACTCCAAGACTTTGCTGATTTTCATGTAGTTTCTATGAACCTGGGAGAGGCTTTAAGTCGTCAAGGAAATATCCAAGAAGCCATCACCCATTATCGAAATGCCAGCCACAAAAAACTGTTAAAAAATCGCCCAGAAATTGCTAGTCAATATTGGGACAATAACCATCCCATGCACCCGAATTTTTTAATTATTGGCACTCAAAAAGGCGGGACTACTTCCCTGTACAACTATTTAAGTAAACATCCGCAAGTATTACCCTGCATCAAAAAAGAAGTTTACTTTTGGGCTATGCTGTTTTATCGAGGTTTAGACTGGTATCTTTCCCATTTTCCCCACCTAGCGACCTCAGCAGAATTTATCACGGGAGAAGCCACCCCTCACTATTTAGAGATCCCAGAAGTTCCCCGCCGCGTCTGGGAAGTATTTCCGCGCATGAAACTGATTGTGTTATTGAGAAATCCGATAATCAGGAGTTTTTCACATTATTATCATTGGCAGAGATTAATGTGGGAAAAGAGGTCTTGGCAAGAGGCTTTTAGCACGGAATTAGAAATCATGTCTAACCTAGATCATATCGAATTTAATTCTCCCGGCTTACAAGGTGAAAATAAATACCTAGCCAGAGGCATATATATCAATTTTCTGGAAAATTGGATGTCAGTATTTCCCCGGCAGCAGTTTTTGATTATTCGTAGCGAAGACTTTTACGAACATCCCCAAGCCATTTTCAATCAGGTCTTAGAATTTTTGGAACTCTCCCCCCACCAACTCCATAAATATCACCCCTTCAACGCTGGAGAATATGAAGTCGATCGCCAAGATCCAGTTTTCCAGCAACTCCGGGAATTCTTCCGACCCCATAATCAGAAACTAGAGGAATTTTTAGGACGACAATTAAATTGGCATTGATAACCGTCCGAAAGCGCTATCCTTGAGGATAATATCAGCCCTATCCCAATTTCCTAAGCATAATGCGGTTGCAGCGCCAGTTTAATGGAAAAATCATCACCCTCGACACCAGAAACCCCATTGGGAGTGGTGGTGAGGGTCGCATCTACGTTGTTGCCAACGACCCCACCCTAGTAGCCAAAATCTACCATAACCCGACGGACGAAGACGCAGACAAACTAACCCTAATGTACAACGCCCCCCCTGCCAATTTAGACGTAATGCCGGGGATGACCTTAATAGCTTGGCCGATCGACCTGTTGCGGACTGTCGATAACCGCCCCCACATTGTTGGGTATCTAATGCCGCGAGTCACGGCGGCTGCACCCATCCACACATTTTACACCCCCAAAACCCGCCGGGAACAGAAACCCCTATTTAACTATCTCTACCTACACCGTACTGCGCGCAACCTAGCTGCCGCTTTTAACGATATTCACAGCGGAGGCTATGTAGTAGGAGATGTCAACGAATCCAATATTTTAGTCAGCGATACCGCCATTGTCACCCTAGTAGATACAGACTCCTTCCAAGTGCGCGACCCCTATACTGACCTGACGTTTCGCTGTCCGGTAGGAAAAGCGGAATTTACGCCGCCAGAATTGCAAAATCAGACTTTCCGAGATATCGATCGCACAGCAGAACACGATCGCTTTGGTTTAGCAGTGCTGATATTTCAACTACTAATGGAAGGAACACACCCCTTTTCTGGGGTATATCAAGGCAGTGGCGACCCCCCAGCCATAGAAGCGCGGATCAAAGCCGGTCATTTCGTCTATGGGAAAAAACCAGTCCCCTACCAACCGATGCCCTTAGCCCCCTCCTTCAAAACCCTTCACCCCAGCCTACAGGAACTATTTATCCGCTGTTTTGAAGACGGCCACAACTACCCCGAAAAACGCCCCCCAGCCATAGCTTGGACACAGGCGCTCAAGCAAGCAGAATCCGACCTAACCACCTGTACTAAGAATCGACAACACCGATACAGTAACCATCTCAAATCCTGTCCTTGGTGCGATCGCACCCGCCAACTAGGAGGACGCGATCCCTTTCCGTCCCGAGAGGCTGTGCGTTCCGGTCAACACCTAGAACCACTAAAAATCAAAAAGCGCCATCGTCTCACCCTCAACCCTAGAGTTACCCGTCCCCAACAACCATCGCGAGTCATCACCCCCACCACCAAAAGCCCCAGACGGGTCCTCAAACGTCCCCAACCTCCCGCCATTATCAGATCACCGCGCACATGGTTAGCAATTTGGCATATTACCGAAGGCGCAATAGTTGGGGGTGTTTGGGGAGTTACCTGTTTATCAGCGATCGTCGCCATAATTTTCGCCCTCTTTGGACCCACCAGCGGCATACTCGGAGCCATGATCGTCGGTAGCATTTGGGGCTGTTTTTTCGGTGCCACCGCCGGGTTATTCATACCCGAACCCATTACCGGACCTAGCAAAATCCCCGTCATCATTGGTGGTCTATGTGGAACCTTCATCGCCGCCGCCATAGCTGGAGTCGTTTTCGGCGCTTTAGAACAAGATGCCCTCATTGGTCAGGCGATTATGTGGGGCGCGTTTATGGGTATGGTGTGGGGTACCATCTGGAACCTCTTTAAACCCCCTCTATCGGTTCCCAAGGGCCGTGTACACGGTAAAAATGGCATGATTCTAGGTGCTATATGGGGAGCCTTTTTGGGTACAGCCATCGGTAGTCTTTTAGGAGCGATCGCCGTCCTCGCCATGGAATTAGACCAGCCTGGTAACTCCACCCCAGAGATCATCTCTCGCATTTGTGTCACAGCCATTGTCGCCGCCGGATTGGGTGCGTTGGGGGGGATTCTATCTGGTGCTACCTTTGGCACCATTGGCGGCGCACCACCCCTCCCCACTGCTATACGACTAGCCGGACGACGGGGAGCGTGGGTGGGTATGGTTTGGGGTAATTTCCTGGGAGTTATTACCGGCGCTTTTTTAGGAGCGATCGCATCTACCCTATTTCCTCAATTGCTGCAAACCAGCCCCCCAGACAACAGCATCCCCCTATTGTTAGGAGCCATTATCGTTTCCGCAGGGATTGGTTCAGCCTGGGGCATATTTTCCGGCATGATTTGGGGAGGACTCGGTAAATTTTGATCTGCGATTTTCCCCGGGAAGGATGCCAACGGTTATAACTCCATGATAAAGTCATCCGAAAAGACCATCACCCTTATACAAACATATCTGAATGCACATTGCTTGGCTTGGAAAAAAATCACCATTTTGCGGTAACGTTACCTACTCTCGGGAAGTAACCAATATGCTGCTTGACCGGGGATATCAGGTTAGCTTTATCCATTTTGCCCAAGAAACCACCCACCCCGAACGTCGAGAACAGTGGCCCCCAGAAAATGGACACTGGAAAATTACAGCCCAAGATTTCCAGTTTAGTAGCGATTCTCTCGGTGACACTCAGAGAACCAAAGAAGTGCCACTTCCCTGTCTCTATAAGTCTCAGATCTACACCATCCCTACCCTCAAATCTAGTAAGGTACTGATGCGGTCTCTGCAAGCATTAAAGCCTGATCTGGTTCATGCCTCCTTAACCCTGTCTCCCCTTGATTTCCTCCTCCCAGAAATTTGCGAAGAATTAAACTTACCCTTAGTAGCCACCTTTCACCCCCCTTTCGATCGCAAACTCCGCAACCTGACTTCTGGGACTCAGCATCTGATGTACCAGATTTATGCTCCCTTCCTGGCTAATTATCACCGGGTAATTGTCTTTTCTCAAATTCAGAAAGATTTACTGGTTAAACTCGGAGTCGCTGAACACAAAGTAGCCATTATTCCTAATGGCGTGGATGTCCAAAAATATTCTCCCGGAACCTCTCGCCTCAAATCTCAACTTCAAAGCGATCGGATTTTCGTCTATCAAGGACGCATCGCCACCGAAAAAAATGTCGAAGCCATGTTAAAAGGCTGGAAAAAAGCCCGCATGGGTGAAAACTGCCGCCTATTATTAGTAGGAGATGGACCCTTAGCCCCTTATCTGCAAGGCTTGTATGGCTTAGAAGACGGCATAATTTGGGCAGGTTTTATCGGCGATGAAGATAAGCGCATCGAAATTTTACGCGGCTCCGATGTGTTTATTTTACCCTCCTTAGTCGAAGGACTATCCTTATCTCTACTGGAAGCTATGGCCTGTGGTGTCGCCTGCATAGCCACCGATGCTGGTGCTGATGGTGAAGTCTTAGAAAATGGCGCGGGTGTCGTCTTAAAAACCCAAGGCGTTAGCAGTCAACTACAAACCTTATTACCTGTGTTTAGAGACCACCCTGAAATGGCAACTGTTTTAGGTAAAAAAGCCCGAAATAGAGTCCTAGAAAAATATACTTTAGATGAGAATATCACCCATATAGAAAGGTTATATATTGACGTAGTACAAGATGCTAAAATAGCGGTTAAACTGCATTTAAATTAGTCAAAAGTTATCTATATAATTAACCGCTAATTAACTGTTAATAACTAAGAGGTTCAATGTCTATCCATACTCCAGTTTTAGGGATATCTGGAAAAAACTCTACCCTCAGTTTAGGTAAACAACTCAAGCGGTCATCCATCAAAACCCCCGCCCCTTGCAACGTCAAAGCATCTAAACAAGCACCAGCCAAATTATCAATATCAGAATTGGTCCGATGATTACCAAACAAACGGATAGTCACCGCCGCCCGTCTGAGGGGAAATTTATTTGTTAAATTCCGTTCTGATATCTGGCGATACAATTCAACTTCCGCCCGGTTCCGCCACTCCCGATATCGAGGAGGTAAATAAGTCCCATTACTGGTAACCCGGGGACGCGCCTTCGGAACTACAGCACCCTCAATTACAAAGCTAATCAATTCCGTCTTGGGCGGTATTTCCTCCTCTGGGGGAACCGGGGTAAATTCTACATCAATAGGGGTATCATAGTCCTCTACCTCCTCTATGGGGGGTTCTACTTCCTCTATGGGGGGTTCTACTTCCTTCTGGGCTTCTGATTCCAAAGGTTTGGGTTGTGGTGCATATTCCCCAATACAAGCCGCCTCGATGCCTATTTCCACCCCCAGAAATCCTGGCCAAGTGCGAGCAATCTGCATATAAGTGTCAGCACTTTGGGCAGAAATATCAATCGACTCTAGCCAACCTTCCCAGTCAGTCGAGGTCAATTTGGTTTGTGCTTGTAGCAATAAAACTCCCGCATGGTAAGCCGGAACTAACGCCGTCTGGGGACTTCCTAGACACCGCTGATGTTCGTAGCTAATGGCACGCGCCAGATTTTCTAATTCAGAAATTTTCGGTTTCAGTTCAGTTAACACAATAATCTCAAGTCCACCTCATTAGTTATCAATTTTCCTCTACTAGGGGGTTCTCAGTACCCCATCCCCAGGTCAGTATCAGTAGTTTAACGGATTCACGCTACAGCTACCACGCCGAGCATTTCCTACCCCATATAAATAACAGGCTGTTTGGGAACTGTTAGTTCTAATCTAGCCTCCTGCATCTTACTTCAGTAGGAGAATTGGGGGTCATAAGGTCAGTGTCAATTGACAGAAGAGGAAAACTCACCGCCATGATTACCATTTTGGTCTAATAAATGATGATAGCCTTGATGCCACAAAGTTTGCTGAGGAATGCCAATTTTAATCCCTTCACGGTCGAAGGCTTCTTTGACCCGACACCGAAACTCTCGACCGACTTCCCACTGTTTCACAGGTTGAGTAGTAATCCAAATGCGGACCAATATTCCCCGATGACTCACGGCATCAACCCCCAAAACTTGGGGTAATTCTAAAATCAAATTCCGCCAATGGGGTTCCTGTAGCATTTCTTCTCCGACTTGTTTCATAACCTCCATGGCTTTGCGGATATCGGAATCATAGGCTACCTCAATAGTAAAATTAACTCGCGACCAATTTTTGGTCATATTTTCTACAATGGAAATACTGCCATTAGGAATGGTGATTAAATTGCCATCAAGATTGCGAATTTGGGTGATATAAAGATTTATATACTCGACCAAACCACTTTTATCTTCTACGGCAATTACATCACCGACGGCATATTGGTCACTCCACAAAATTAAACAGCCATTTAAGACATCTTTAATGGTACTCTGAAAGATGTAAGTTAAGGCAAAACCAATGACACCGACCCCGGTTAATATTTCATTCATCTGAATATTAAAAACTGAACTGAGAATGGTATTAAGGGTCAACAAAATGCCAACAAAGTAACTGGTAAATGATGCCAAACCTTTCAGGGCTGCCATATATGTGATTTGTCGTGACAGAAATCTTTGCTGCGAATTGGGATATTTAAACAGAGATTGGTTAACCCATTCTTGCAAGGAATATTCAATAGACAAATGGCTGATTTTAATGGAGGCAATGACAATGAGATAATAAACCAATAAAGAGAGGGGAACTCCCCCTAGGGCTACACCTATGGCGCGGGTGGCTGGATAGTAATATAAAAGATAGGCTAATCCCCCTAACCAAATAAAAATTTGTCCCCACTGAGTTACCTGCCGGAGGAATTGAATAACTTGCTTTTTTTGATTAGGAGAAAGATTGGGTAAACGACTCCAAATCTGATTAAATCCAAATTTAAACCGGGATTTAGGTATGATTTTAGGGTCAGAGTTGGGGTCAGCTTCAATAATATCTGTGGCGGTTTGAGATAAATTTTGGATGCGTTGATTTTCTCGGTCAATGATTTTCTGGACTTGCCATAATATCCAGCTACTCAGGATGATTATCCCCAAAAATAGGAGGGTAAAGGGAAGTTTGCGATTCCAGAAATACTGTTGAAAGGCGCGGCGTTCTGAGATGGAACGGTACAATTCTTGATAGATGGTATCTCGCCACTGTTTAGCGATCGCTTTTTTAGATTGTCCTTGATGAAGGGAGTCAAAATCAGTAATTGTGATGATCACCTGATCCTGTATTTGCGGTTGTTCAGGAGCATACACGACAGTTTCATCATTGCGGATACCCACTTCAATTCGGAGGGTGTCGGGATTTTCTACCGCCGCCACAATGGACATCAAAATTTTTTCAATGCGTTGAACTCTCTGCTGAACGTCAAAATCTTGAGGATGATCTGGGGAGATAGTCGGTTGAGAAGTGACTTCAAGGATGCTGCGATTATCGAGTCTAACCGGGGCACAAAATAAGTTAGCACAGGCTCTAGCTCGAATCCGAGGGTTACTGACTCTCGTGATATCCTGAAATGTGGGAAGGGGTGGCAATTGTGCGATCGCTGCAGTTCCCCAAGGGGCGAACATCCCCACGGCTAATAAACCGATCGCAAAACATTTAATTACTCGATGAAACCTATAAAATTTGCCTTTCATCATATAGCCGATAGCACCTCAAGAGAGTCAGGACAAGACAAAACTCTGATATTATAGCGCTTGCTAATTTTATGTTAAGCCCCTAAGCTGACAACAGGCTGAAAGGAATATCTCAAAAGGCATAGCTGATTAGTGGTCCTGGGGGTGGGCTGGCTGGTGATCTGGGGGTCTCCCAAATGCACCCATGATACATCCCCAGATTGATCGGTGTTGACAGACCGGGAATCTAGTAATCTTAGGCACGGTGGTATGTCAAAATGAAATATTGGTCGAGGAGCTGTGATTTTGCGATCGTCGGGTGTTCAAACTTCCCGATTAAGCCAAAACCTGCTAAACCCTAGCCAGTAGAGAATTTTAGACACTAGCCTTAAAAATCAACAGAGTTCTGACAATCCCAATGATTGAACGCTATACCTTACCCGAAATGGGTTCGCTGTGGACAGACAACTATAAGCTAAAAACGTGGCTACAGGTGGAAATTGCCGCCTGTGAAGCCCAAGCCGAACTCGGCTATATTCCAGAGTCAGCCGTGGAGGAAATTCAAGCCAAAGCCAATTTTGACCTAGCGCGCGTCCTAGAAATTGAAGCCCAAGTGCGCCATGATGTGATTGCCTTTCTTACCAATGTTAACGAATATGTTGGGGATGCTGGACGCTACATTCACCTAGGGTTAACCAGTTCCGACGTTTTAGACACAGCCCTAGCTTTGCAACTGGTAGCTAGTACGGATTTACTTCTCGAACAGGTAGAGACCCTAGCCCAAGCCATTCGCTATCAGGCGCAACAGCATCGAAATACCGTGATGATTGGTCGATCGCATGGTATTCACGCCGAACCCATCACCTTTGGCTTTAAACTAGCCGGATGGTTAGCCGAAGTCTGTCGCAACCGGGAACGTCTGGTACGTCTGCGACAACAAATCGCTGTAGGTAAGATTTCCGGGGCGGTGGGAACCTATGCTAATGTTGATCCGAGGGTAGAGGCGATCGCCTGTCAAAAACTGGGACTGCAACCCGACACCGCCTCAACTCAGGTAATTTCCCGAGATATTCATGCTGAATATGTGCAAACCCTCGCCTTGCTGGCTGCTTCCATTGAGAGATTTGCCGTAGAAATCCGCAATCTGCAACGTACAGACGTTTTAGAAGTAGAGGAATTTTTCGCACGGGGTCAAAAAGGCTCATCTGCTATGCCTCACAAACGCAACCCTATCCGTAGCGAACGCCTCACCGGACTAGCCCGCATTGTGCGTGGTCATGCGATCGCCGCCTTAGAAAATGTAGCCCTATGGCATGAACGGGATATTTCCCATAGTTCTGTCGAACGCATGATTTTACCCGATGCTTCCATTATTACCCATTTCATGTTAGTAGAAATCACAGATTTGGTGAAAAATCTTCTGGTTTATCCTGACAACATGAAGCGGAATATGAACCTCTATGGTGGCGTAGTCTTCAGCCAGCGCGTCTTACTTACCCTAGTGGAAAAAGGCATGAGTCGGGAGGACGCTTATCGCATTGTTCAATCCTGCGCTCATCAGGCTTGGAATACTCCCGACGGGGATTTTCATCAATTAATTACCCAAGACTCTGCTATCCAGTCTTACCTATCCCCAGATGAAATTGAATCCTGTTTTCAGGCTGAACATCACCTTAAACATTTAGATGACATCTATCAAAGATTAAGCATCTAAATCCTCTGGCTCAGGGAATTTACTCTCAGTATCAATAGTCAATACTTAGTTAATAATTCCCTGCCGATGAAATTTATCTAAATTGAACTGCCAAAAATCTTGACAATAAAGAGGTAATATGCTAAGAAAAACTGCGTTAGTTATCATTACATTTGTTCTGGTATTTTGGTCATGTAACTTGTGGGCAGAACCAGCTTACAGCCTGCCTTTAATCGCTCAAACACCTCCCCCTAACCTCATTACAGATTATAGCCAAGTTTCAGCAGCTAATCGACTGGTAGATATTCAATCTGTCAATCGCAATATTCGCTTAGATATTCGCTATGCAACCCCCAATAATTTTGTCAACCGAACCCTTTACCCTGTGTCTCGATGCCTACTCCGTCGTCCCTTCGCCCAGAGACTTTCCGATGTACAAAAAGACCTAGAAACCATGGGATTAGGGTTAATGGTTTATGATTGTTATCGCCCTTGGTCTGTGACTTGGCAAATGTGGCAAATTCTCCCAGATTCCCGTTATGTAGGTAATCCGGCGCGGGGTTCCCGTCACAATCGCGGCGCGGCGGTTGATTTGACTCTAGTAGATTTGAGAACTGGTCAACCTCTGGAAATGCCTACAGATTACGATGATTTTACCGAGAAAGCCTGGAGAGATTACACAGGCAATGAACCCCAAGTCCGTCGCAATAGCAACTTATTAGAGTTGAAAATGAAACAATATGGCTTTGAACCCTTAATGACTGAATGGTGGCATTTTGATGCTCAAGGCTGGGAAAGGTATGGTTTACTTAATGTCAGTCTTGACCGAGTACCTTAAAAGTAAAAATACCCCTGATAGTTCAGGGGTATTTTGTCCATTACCGGGAAGTGAGACTATCAGGAATGTGGAGTTTATATAGTTTTAATAGACCCAAAACAATTAAGATTTGTAGGCTCCAGTGTGCAAAGGCGAAACCCCATATAAAACAAACAATTCCGGTTAATCCTGCCAAAACAAAGGGAATATCTTCGGATGTTTGCATATACACCAAAAGAGAGCCAAATGTTAATATAAGTAGTGCTAGATACACTGATGGCATAATTTCTACCTCCAGGGGGATGCAGGGTTTGGGCTACAACATCAAGCCTAATGGGAAAATATGAAGATCCCGTGAATAACGCCAAACTCTTTACAGAGCTTTACCTGGCTGCGATGGTAGAGTTCCCTAGCATCGGGTCAGCGACCGGACTATTTCTATTCTACATTCAAACTTTCAACAGTAAAAAGCCCCGCTTGACCAACAAATCAGCGGGGCTTTTTCCCAATAACACATCTATAGCACAAGACAGGAAAGTTAGGACGTATAATGGAGAGGACGAGATGACTAAGAAGACCCAAAATGCCAGCCCCCTATAGTTAC
>NZ_JBIMLI010000069.1:0-24679 GCF_051859755.1 Limnospira sp. | reverse complement strand
AGCCATTGTCGTCCCATCTGCGGAGTGTTCTTTCATGGACTCCAAGGATTTGGGCGGCTTCCTTGGGTTTGACATATTTGGCAATAGGTTTATCCTCAACTCTTCTCGCTTATTATACCGTATTGCCCTAAAATATTAACCTAATTTGAGATTAAATCATGCTCCTATACCAGAGTCAATCTCTGGCAGTTCAAACCTTAATATAACTTAAAGAATTCCCCCATATATATTCATAATCATGGGCGAGACTATTTCCCACTAATTTGCATAAGTATATTTACGGTTGAAGGCTGCCATCACTCCACCAATTCCCAGCCCAGAGGGCTTGACTAAATATTTGACCAGAATTAAATCCGATAATTAAAGCAAGTGTTGTGTCTGATGTTACCAAATTTTCTCTGATGAGATTTAAGCCAGTAATGACAGTACAATGGTTCTAAACAACAAAGTGGCAACCCATCGCGATCACCCCCGTACAGGTGAGGGTCAAGAATCGGGGAACGCCACCCCACCTTATAAATATGTCACTGAACCGACGATCTTTCCTGTGGGGAACAAGTCTATTAGCACTGGCGGAATTAATCGGGGGATGTGATACCCCCACAAATTTTCGGGTCGAGTTGCTAAATGGCTCTGTTCCCGTTCAACTGGTAAACCGCTTTCGCCGCCAACAACCGCAGCGGCCTGGGTTAAGTTTTGTACCCAAGTTTAATCTCGAAGACCTCTACCAGGAATTACAAGCCGAAGCCACTAGCAACCCCGCTGATTTAGTCATGATTGGCGACTATTGGCTATCAGCAGCCATTAGAGAGGAATTAATCGAACCCCTCAACCCAGAGGATTTATCCCAGTGGCAGCAATTACCCGAAAACTGGCAAAACCTAGTTAGACGTAACCCAAATGGAGAATTGAGCAACTCCCCAGAAGGTCAAATTTGGGGCGCTCCCTATCGCTGGGGGACAACAGCGATCGCTTATCGGGTTGATAGATTTGAGAAATTAGGCTGGACTCCAACCGACTGGCAAGACCTATGGCGGTCTGAGTGCCAGGGTCGTATCTCCCTATTAGATCAAGCGCGAGAGGTGATTGGTTTAACCCTGAAAAAATTGGGCTACTCCTACAACACCCCTGATCTGGATCTAGTTCCCGACTTGAAAGCGGAATTGGAACAACTACACCAAAATGTCCGCCTCTATGATTCTAATAACTATCTCAAACCCCTAATTTTGGGTGATACTTGGCTGGCTGTCGGTTGGTCGGGAGATATTTCTCCCCAAGTGCAACGACAACATAATATAGCGATCGCTATCCCTAAATCTGGTACTGCTTTATGGTCTGATGTGTGGGTCAAACCGATCGCCACCAGTGCCACGAATAACCCCCTAGTTCAAGCCTGGATTGATTTTTGTTGGCAACCTGAAATAGCTACCCAAATGTCATTATTGACTGGCGCAACCTCTCCCATAGTTTGGGGAATGTCGCGAGCCGATTTACCCAAGGATTTACGGGAAAATCCGCAACTGTTACCGGATACCGATATTTTAGAACGCAGTGAATTTTTGCTGCCCCTAACTGTTGCCAGTATGCAACAATATCAGCGCCTCTGGCAGCAGATCCGTTCCGTAGTGCGATCGTAGCGCCTTCCCCGGCTACAAAGCTAGTAAGACACTGATGATGATAATAATCACAATAGCCAGCCCTAGGGGGTTTCTTCGTACCCATTCACCCACAGAGTGTGGAAATCTCCCCTGGTGGTTGACAAACGGCTGAGGCACAATTGGTTTACTCCGGTCTTGATAGAGAGTGCATTCCCTGGCATAAGGACGTTTGGGAAAGTTGCAGGTGTCGTCTTCATGATAAAGACAACTCTGGCACAGAAACTCCCCTTGATCAGCGCGGTGTAACGGAATACCCGGATGACCAAAAGCCTTGAGTTCATATTTGCAGTAGGGACAGGCGATCGCCTGAGAATCAACGGGTTGACGACAACGGGGACATTCTGGCATAGGAAAATCAATAGCGATCGACAGTAGGGGGCTTCCAACAAAAAAAGTGAAAAGTGATACAGTTTGTTTGACCGTAAATCTAGCTTAAATTGTACTAGATACTTAAAAACCTATGGATGACAACAATTTACTCAAACAGCTTTTGATGATCGGCATTGGTACCACCTCCCTGGTAGCCGAGAAATTGCAGGAGGTTACAGATCAGTGGGTCAAAGAGGGAACCCTTAACCCAGATGATGCTAAACGCTTTATTGATGAGATGACCCAGCGCCTGAAAATGGATCAACAAAGCCTGGAAGAGTTGATGCAGCGCCAGATTAAAAATATGATGCAGGATATCGGTGTTCCCCGCCAGGCAGAACTTGATGAGTTGCGGGGACGCTTAGACCGTTTAGAACGTCAGATCCGAGATTTGGAAAATCGCCACTGGCGCTAAGGACCATAACCTGTCAAACTGGAATAGTTACCACCAGTTTTTCTGTCAAATTTCAGGTGTACTCAATGGGGTCATGTTCATCAAAACCTAGGAAGCCAGAACCCTTGGCTATGTCCCCATGGCGGAATGACTCCCCTTGATGTATCTGAATCAACAGTTAGCCGGTTCTTGGTAAAATGATTTTCCCTAACTTAACTGAGGAGGACGATAAAAGGTGCGAGAAATTTTGATCAGCTTTGGGGTAATTGTGGCCTGTTCCCTGGTTCTCATTGTTGCTCAAATTACCTATTCTGGAAAAGAAGCTAATGCTTCCAATATGGGAACCCAGGTCAGACCTGAAACCGAAATCAAGGTTCAGGAAAGGAAGGTTTCTACCAATTCCTTGCTGTCAGGAGGTATAGCAGCACCGACAGCTAATTTCACCATTGCTCAAAATATGACAAATACAGAAGAAAACCTAGTTACAACAGATTCCGGTCTCCAGTATGTGGATTTACAGGAGGGAACTGGTGCTAGTCCCCAAGCGGGTCAGACAGTTACGGTTCACTATACCGGAACTCTGGAAGATGGCACTAAGTTCGACAGTTCCCGCGATCGCAATCGGCCTTTTTCCTTTACAATTGGGGTTGGTCAAGTCATTAAAGGCTGGGATGAGGGAGTCGCCTCTATGCAAGTAGGGGGACGCAGAAAACTGATTATTCCTGCTGACTTGGGATATGGCGCTCGCGGTGCGGGTGGCGTGATTCCTCCGAATGCTACCTTAATTTTTGATGTGGAATTATTGAAAATTTCCTGATAGCAACTCACAGCTAAACTAGGGCAAAATTGACTCAACACCCAGATCTCATCCGGTTAACGGTGGTTAGATTTGCCCTGGTTTTCCCTAGCCCAGCACTTGACAAAACCATTTATTAATGGTAGGGATTTAAAAATTTGTGATCAATCCCCTTTCCCAACCCTAGGCTTGGTATAACCCTGGTGCTTCCAAGGTACAATCGCTGTTTGATTAATTAACAGATCTGTCGCTGCTGTCAATATCCTAAACTTGGCATCTAGGCAGGACTTATTTTAACTTAGGAGTCGAGGAACAGATTGCTTGTGGAAAAAATTCGGATCGCAATTGTTGGTATTGGTAACTGTGCGAGTTCTTTAATCCAAGGGATTGAATATTATCGCGACAAAAATCCCCAGGATGCCATTGGGCTTATGCACTGGGAAATCGGCGGCTACAAACCCTCTGATATGGAGGTGGTCGCCGCCTTTGATATCGATCGCAGAAAAGTTGGCTTAGATGTAGCAGAGGCAATTTTTGCCCCTCCTAACTGCACCACAGTTTTCTGTTCTCATGTTCCCTCAACTGGGGTTAATGTGTCAATGGGTCGCATTCTCGATGGTGTAGCAGAACACATGGTTGATGTAGATGAACGCTACAGCTTTCAACCCAGCGCGCGACCTGAACCCTCGAAAGCAGAAGTAGTCAAAATTTTACAAGACTCCCGCGCAGAAATTCTAGTTAATTATCTGCCTGTTGGTTCCCAGGAAGCTACCGAATTTTATGCCGAATGTGCCTTAGATGCTGGGGTCGGTTTCGTCAACTGTATCCCCGTATTTATCGCCAGTAATCCCCTCTGGGAGGAGAAATTTAGACTTAATAAGGTTCCTATTATCGGCGATGATATTAAATCCCAATTAGGCGCAACTATTACTCACCGCGCCTTAGCTAATCAATTTCAAAAGCGAGGAGTCAAAATCGATCGCACTTACCAAATTAACACGGGCGGAAATACGGACTTTCTGAATATGTTAGACCGTCGCCGCCTCGACTCGAAAAAAGAGTCCAAAACTGAGGCAGTTCAGAGCGTGGTGCGAGAACGTCTAGCCCACGAAAATATCCACGTCGGACCTAGCGATTATGTTCCTTGGCAAAAGGATAATAAAGTCTGCTTTATCCGCATGGAAGGACGACTATTTGGAGATGTTCCCATGAACATCGAATTGCGCCTGTCTGTGGAAGATTCTCCTAACTCAGCCGGAGTAGTTATCGATGCTATCCGCTGCTGTAAATTAGGACTAGACAGGGGACTTGGCGGCGTGTTGGACTCTCCCTCAGCCTTTTTTATGAAGCATCCGCCAAAACAGTTCGTTGATGATGAGGCATACGAAATGACGGAACGATTTATCGCCAACCCATCCTAAAAATGGCGATCGCGTAACTCAACTCTGGGACACCCGTTAACCTGCGGGTTCCTAGGGCTTCTAGTTATGCTTATGTTCCAGTTCAGCTTGGCGCAAGGCTTCCAAAACAGACCCGGCGACAAATCCCATCATGGCTCCCCCTACAGTATATGCTTGGGGATGCCGGGACTGGCTGTAGCCAACATCATTATGAACAGAAACCACGCCACAGCATTGATAGGGTTTTGCTGCTATATGAGACATAGCCAAACCAAACACAGACCCTATACCAGCCATGACAATTCCCGAAAAAATCACTAGCCTTATATTCATGGAAACTCCTGGGTCGGAAACCCCGTCCTTCCAGGACGGCTTTACAAACCGGCTATCTTCAGACTAACAGAGAATCATCCTATATAGGCGAAAAATTAACGAAAATTAACGATACTTCCCCAATTGTGGCAGGCTAGTTAGGGTTACCTATCGATCAAATTGCCTAGAGAAAGATAAAGGAAGCAATCAGCATGAAAAGTGTACCAAAGAAGAGTATATGATTAATCCAATCATCGGATGACCAATCTTTAAACATTAGCTTATTCTTGAATTAATTAAGGGTGAATTTTGCGAAAAAATGTGATTTATTGTAACCCTTAATCCTGGGTTTGTCCATAGGTGGGGTGCGTCATAAGGATGAAATCTAATATTAAGGGGAAGATTGATAACTGACGCACCAGAAACACGCGCAGGGTGGATTAAACGCCACATCGAATCAATCTGGCGAGGAAATAGACTGCCATTTTAGCACCATAAGCCGATCGCCACCAGTTAGAAGGATGACATCCAGGGGGGGCAGATATAGTAAAGTTAAGGTCTGGATAATCTAACCATTTATGTTCTTCGCGCCACCCCAAGCGATCGCTTACTTGAGTAAGCAAATCTATGTCAATCTTAGAGATATCATCATCTCCCCCTAAGTCGGTATAAATTTGTCGTTGAACGCTAAAGCCAAAGCGATTATTGCTATACTTAACCCAGAGGCTATCGATAAGATGTAGAGCGCTACAGGGAAAAATCATGACATCATCAGGCTTCAAATCATCATGATAAGCCTGAGTAGCAATTTCCAACATCACCTTAGTAGTTTCTAAATCTGCTTCTCGCCAATTTCCCTCAGCCAGCAAATTCTGTAACCGTCCGTAACGGTACTTATCACTAAGCAAAGACAAAATCTGGGCTAAAGTATCCTCCAATTTAGTAACTCTTTCCTCAAGGGAGGAGGAACTAACCGGAGCATGGGAAGTTTCCGAGGTTTCCAGAGGTAAATTTGGGGAAGGGGTAGGATCTTCAGAAGGTAGATCGGTAGATTCAAATTGCTGTGTATCTTCAGACATAATCAGTTTTATAGGTAATGCAGGTGCTAATTTTCGGTAAGGGTATGATCTAAGGGTTGACTTTGTGGTTGGTGTTGTTGATGTCCATTGGTCTGAGAACCATTAGAGCCAGAACCATTAGAGCCAGACCCATTAGGTCCAGAACCATTAGAGCCAGAACTATCAGAAGGTTGAGGCTTTTCACCTTTGAGGAAACGAGCCTCAAGGGTTTTAATAGCAATATAGAGGTTAGGAGTAATCAAGAGACTCAATAGAGTTCCGACTAACATTCCGCCAAAGATAGCAGTTCCCAAAGACCAACGACTAGACGCACCGGCACCGGAAGCAATTACCAGAGGCCAGAATCCGACCAAAGAAGAGATCGCGGTCATCTGAATAGGTCGGAAGCGTTGCTCTGCGGCTAGTGCTGCTGCTTTCTGAATATTAAGTCCCTTGTCTCGTAGTTGGTTAGCAAACTCGACAATGAGAATGGAGTTTTTAGAAGCCAAACCAATCAACATGACGAGAGCGACCTGAGCATAAACATCATTGTTAACTACAGGCCAAATGCCGCCAGCCATCAAGACATTAGAACGGAACCAAATAGCAGCCAAAGCGCCCAAAACGGCGAGAGGGACGGCTAACATAATAATGAGGGGGTCGATGTAGCTTTCATATTGTGCGGAAAGGACTAAAAAGGCAATGACAAATCCGAGTCCGAAGATGACGATCGCCGCACCGCCAGCAGCTTTTTCCTCTAAAGCGCTTCCTTGCCAAGCATAGCCGAAAGATGGGTCAAGGGTCTCGGCGGCGGCTTGTTCAATAGCTGCAATGACCTGTCCAGAACTGAAACCCGGAGCGGGGTCAGCCTGAATTCTCATAGATCGATAAAGATTAAAGCGGGTGATAATTTCCGGCCCGACTATTTCTTCAAACTTAACCAAGTTTTCCAAAGGAATTAAGTTCCCATCAAGCGATCGCACTGATAGACGGCCGATATCAGAAGGATCAGCCCTAAACTCGGATTCTGCTTGAGCCACAACCCGGTATTGTCGTTGTCCGAGGACAAAATCATTGACATATAGGGAGCCAAAATAAATCTGTAGGGTGCTAAAAACATCACTGATATTGACATTGAGAGCCAGAGCGCGATCGCGTAATACCTGGATATTTTTCTGACCCTTAGATGCAGAAAACTGGCTAAAAGCCCTACCCACAGCCGGATATTTATCAGAGTTCAACTGAGCCAGTAAGCGATTACCATTTTCTACCAAAGCAGAAATCGGCAAATTACCACTGCGGTCTTGAATTTGGATTTCCACCCCCCCAGTGCTACCCATACCAGGAACCGGAGCGGCATTAACCGCAAAAGCCTGTACTGCTGTAACCCCTCTCAAAGCTCGATTAATGCGACCGAGAACCCCATAAACGGACTGTTCCGGGGTGGGTCTTTCACTCCAAGGCTTTAGCTGAACAAACATCACCCCCTGGGATGGATTAAGACCATCAAAACCAAACCCCGCCGCCGCGAATACTGATTCAACTTCTGGTTCTTCTAAGATCAGATCAGTAATTTCCTCAGCAGCATTAGCGGTGTAGTTAAGGGATACGCCATCAGGACCCTGTAGAATTACCAAAAAGAAGCCTTGGTCTTCTTGGGGAACAAATCCAGTAGGTACCCAGCCATACATAAGGACAGTCAGCACCAAACCACCGACAAAAATCCCCATCACCAGGGTATTAATCCGCACCAGAAACCGAATCAACTTGGCATATTGATTTTGTATGAAGCCAAAACCTTGGTTAAATTTCTCAAAAAACCATCCTAAAGGTCCCTTAGTTTTCTTAGCCGGACGCAATAGCACCCCAGCCATAGTCGGAGAGAAGCTGAGGGCGTTAAATGTGGAACAGATAATCGCAAAAGTAATGGTGAGGGAGAACTGCTGAAAGATGATTCCAGTAGTTCCGGGGAAAAAGGCAACGGGAATAAATACAGCCAGCAATACTAAGGAAGTGGATATGGTAGCGCCAGTGAGTTCTTCCATTGCGTCTAAGGCGGCTTGTCGTGGCTTCATCCCCTGAGCAATTTTACTAGAAACTGCTTCCACAATGACGATCGCATCATCAACGACCAAACCCGCCGCCAATGTACAACCAAACAGTGTGAGGGTATTGAGTTCAAACCCCATCGCCTTTAGACCTGCCATTGAGCCAATGAGTGCCACTGGGATAGCAATAGTAGGAATCAGGGTTGTGCGCCAATCCTGCAAAAACACAAAAATTACCAAAATTACCAGGGTAATAGTTTGCAGGAGGGTGATCACCACTTCCTGTAGGGAGGCTTGCACAAATAGAGTTGTATCATAGGGAATGGCATATCTAACCCCTGGAGGGAAAGATGCACTCAACTCTTGCATCTTTGACTTGACCGCCTCGGCTGTTTCCAAGGCATTACTACCGGGTCTTTGGTAAACAGCCATCCCCACGGCGGCTTGATTGTTATAGGTTGCGTCAAGGTTATAGTCCTGTGCGCCTAACTCTACCCGACCCACATCTGTAATTTTAATCAGAGTGCCATCGTTTCCGACACCAACCACCAATTGCTCAAATTCGGAGACATCTCGAAGGCGACCCTGAGCGCGCAAGGGGATCTCAAATCTTTGCTCCGGGGGGGTGGGAGCCTGACCAATTTTACCAGCGCCGACCTGAATATTTTGCTGTCGTAAGGCGGCGACTACATCTTGAGCAACTAATCCCCTAGCTGCGATTTTTTGGGGATTTAGCCAAATACGCATGGCATATCTACGTTCCCCCAAAATGGTTACACTCCCCACGCCAGGAGCGCGGGTAATTTCATCAAGAACATTTAAATCTAGGAAGTTACTGATAAAAACATCGTCATAAATAGGCTGGTTATTTTGATCAGTATCTGAATAAAATCCCAGTACCAACAGGATACTGGGTGAAGATGCTTCTACGGTGATACCGACCTGTTGAACGACATCAGGTAAACTTGATGCTGCCTGAGATACTCTATTGTTAACGTTAACCTGGGCAATATCTCGATCAACGTTGACAGGGAAGGCTACAGAGACATTAGAAACCCCATTATTAGCGGTGTTTGATGAGATATATCTCATGTTATCAACGCCGTTGATTTCCCGCTCTAAGATGCTAGTCACAGTGGTTTCTGTGGTTTCGGCATCAGCACCAATATTGACTGCAGTTACGTTGATTTGAGTGTTAGCCAGTTGTGGTAGTTGAGAAATAGGTAACAGGGGAATAGATATCACCCCTACCAATACAATGAGAATGGAGCAAACTGTAGTGAGAACGGGGCGCTTGATGAAGGTGCTAACAAATAACAGCATAGACAATCAAATATAGGTGGTTAAGCATAGCGATCGAGATAAGGAACTTAATTTAGAGCGAGGGGGGGAAAGTAGCCTGATTATCAATGTTATCAGCCAGAAACCAAAGCAACTCTCCCCTATATGAAAGTTGATAATACCCGATTATGGCAATTTTAGGGCTTAGTTATTGGCGGGTGGTATCTAGTATCGGGGTTCCATCTCGCAATTGTAGTATGCCTTCGGTAATAACGCGATCGCCTGCTTGCACCCCAGAAAGCACCTCAAAACTCTGTCCTTGAATGCTTCCCAGTGTTACCGGAGCTTGTCTAGCGACTAAAATGGTTTCCCCGGAGGGGGTAGCTTGTTGTTGTGCTAAAAACACAAAACTCTGTGCGCCAATGCGGGTGACGGCATTAGTGGGAACTGTCACCCCAGTTTCCTGTTGCCAAATTACCCTAGCTCGGACTACTTGATCGGTGCGGAGTTCATTATTAGTGTTAGGGTAAATGGCTTTAGCCAAAATAGTCTGAGTCCCACTTCCGGCGTCAGGAGCAATATAGGATATGCTGGTGGTGCCAATGACTTCCCCAGTTTCTTGGCTTATCAGTTGTACAGGTATCCCCACCCTCAACTGAGGTAATAGGGAAATGGGGATATTGATATTAACCTCTAGGTTCTGGTTTTGTCGGATAGTGGTAACGGTGGTTTGGCTATCGACCAAATCTCCCGCTTTAATCGGCACATTACTGACAATGCCGGAAATAGGAGCGACGACACTATAGTAATCTAACTGTACTTGTTGAGCGACAGCCCCAGACCTAGCCCCTTGGATTTCTCTACCTATGAGGGCTATCTGTGCTTGCTGGGCTTCAATAGCTTTCTCCTGGCTGGCTATTTGAGCCTCTAGGGTAGCAATTTGGCGTTCTAGATCTCGGCGGGAACTTTCCACACTCGCCCTAGCTGCTTCAATGGTGCGCCCTTGACGAGATAAATTCATCCGAGCAGATTGGACTCTAGCGGTGGCGGCGAGAACTTGTTGTTCTTGGTTAGCTACCTCAGCCTCGCTGGTTTGTCTGTCCCGCAGTTTTTCATCATATAGCTCGCTGGAAACTACGCCTTCCTGCCATAATCTCTCGTAGCGCTCGTAGGTAGCCTGTCGCTGTTGTCGCACTGCTTCGCGTCTATCTAATTCGCGACGGGATCCTTCTAGGTTGTCTTGGGCGTTTTGTAGTTCAAATTCTAGTCTTTCCTGTTCTTCAATCTGAGCCTCTAACTCCCGCTCGGAACGCTGTAAATTGGCTCCTTGAGATTGAAATGATAGTTCGGCTCTGGTTCTGGTTAAGTTGGCTCGGAGGGCTTCTAATTCGGCTTCGGCACCACTTAATTGAGCCTGTCTGGCTTGTACTGTGGCGATCGTACCTTCAAAGTTGGCTAACTGTTGGGAACCATCAATTTGAATTATCGGATCTCCTACAGTTACCTGATCACCTAAGCGCACATATACTTCTTTTACTAATCCACTAACTCGCGGTCTGATGATAGAGTTTTCGATACCTTCAACTCTGGCATTATATTCGCTGCTGGATTGAACATCGGTGGTATCTACGTTTTCTATCTTGACGGGGACAGGTGGGCGACCAATGGCTTGAGGTTCTGCTGAACAACCATTGATAAGTACAAATAATAATAGCAGGGGTAGAGATGCGCTAGTTTTCAATAATATTTTGTTCATGGTACTACCGGGCAATTCGATGAGGAGATTTTACCAGGTTTAGAGGTAAATTTTCGCCTGACCCTTGGGTTGAGGATGAGATAAATTACTGATATTTTAGGGTCATTAACACTCCCGGCTGGGGATTATTGCGGTTTTTCCCAGGGGTTGACAGGAGGCTTTGATGAAAATTATGGATAGCTGACTCAAGCCCGATCGCACAGGGGGGAACGCACACAGAGATATAACAGAGGTCCGAATAGGGGAATGAGTGTCACCAACCATAACCAAGTCGGAGCCTGGTTGCCGCGCCGCGCGATATCATCTCCTAATAAGGCGGGAAATAATACTGATAATAAACAGAAATCCAGGCTCATCACGTGAATAAAACGGCTATTTTGCCATTGATAGATAAAGTCACGCCAATCTCCCTGAGTGATACCATAAAAGACTAGAACGATCGCTCCTACCATTAGCACTATGGCTGTGAATTTGCTGTCCCAAATGCGGATGAAGAGATTGGGAACTCCAGAAAATTCGGGGTTAGGTTTGCGCCACACCAAATAGGGTAAAATGGCGAAGGCACCCACGGCAAAAGATGCGATCGCAAAAAGCCACGCCGGGATTTTTTGACCTTGACCATCGGCAAAAATTACACAGCAGTAAATTAACGGCCAAATTCCCATGATATTAAATAGGGATATAATCAGGGGATTAATCCCCTCCCAATTCCCTACACTCAGGTTTTTAATCAAGTTAAAAGTAATTTCTGGCTGGTCTGGCGGCGCTAAGAAAAAGGCATAAATCACGAAGGTCAACCAGACCATCGCTAAGGCAATTTGAGAAGTTTTGACAGGGTTTTGGCTAGATACAATCATGGGAGAAATCTGTCTAAGGCGGCTTTTAGTTCCTCAATTTCCACGTCTATATTACCTTCTTTAGCTGCTCTGGCTATACATTCGGTTAAATGTTCATCTAGGATAATTCTAGCGACGCGATCGAGAGCCCCCCTAACGGCGGCAATTTGCACGAGTACATCGGGACAGGGGCGACTTTCTTGGACCATAGTTTTGACACCGCGAATATGTCCTTCAATGCGCGAGAGTCGATTGATAATACGTTTGAGTGATTCCTCGCTATGGACATGGGGATGAGTATGACTCAGAGCGTCCCCATGATGGCGATCGCTCACAGATACGCTAGGAACCCGGTCTGAATCTGATCCGATCATTTAACCCTGTGCCAAGCAACTACATAAAATCTTATTGTAGATAAGCGATCGCAAATCTATCAATACCAGCCAGGTCCGGGAGGATTTTAAGATCCCGATAACACCCTGCTGATTCTAACATGGATGTAACCGCTTCTCCCTGTCCTGCCATCATTTCTATGATCCAAATACCCCCAGGTTGTAAAAATTGGGGTGCTGTTTGTACTAGATGATGAATGGAGTCTAAGCCAGATTCGCCGCCATCGAGTGCTAGAGGGGGTTCATATAGGATTACTTCTGGTTGTAGGTTTGGTAGCTCCTGGCTAGGAATATAGGGCGGATTTGCCACCATGCCGCTGACCTTCCCTTTCAGGCTATGGAGGGGACCCCACCAAGACCCCTGGTAAAATTTTACCCGATTTTGATAACCTAGACTTTGGGCATTTTCCAGGGCGATCGCTAAAGCTGACCAACTGCAATCTACAGCATGAATCATGGCTTCGGGGAATACCGATGCTAACCCCAAAGCGATCGCACCACTACCTGTTCCCATATCTACCCAATTTCCTGACCCGGCTGATGGCGCGGCATGATAGGCTATATCAATGATTAACTCTGTCTCTGGACGGGGGATGAGAACCGCAGGAGACACCTTGAGGGTAAAATTTCGCCAGTGAACTACACCTAATAGATACTGTAGGGGGACTCGTTCCGTGATGCGACGTTCCCAGAGTTTGACAATTGCTGACCAGGGCTGATTTAGTTTAATGTATGGGCGATCGCCAAAGTCGTCTAATCTCAGGTCTAGGCGAGTCAGATCCGTGAGTGCTTCCAGAAACATATCTAATTCTATGGCGGAAACTTCGGCAGCGATCGCATCATTTTGAGCCTGTTTTTGCCACTGTCGCAGTTCCTCACCAGATATATAGTCACTTTCCCCTGTTTCCACCATTTAGCACCACCTGAAAACCTGCTTACAGCTTGTTCACCAGCCGCTTAATACATTGCCCTCACCCTAAATCCTGGCTCCCATAGGGGGAGAGGGACTTTAAGAGGTGATCAGATGATTTCTGAACAGGCTGTAGGCTGATGATATGGGGGGAAGTTGACAAGCAATCCCCCCCCACAAGTTGCCCTAACCCTAATTATTTCTCAAAAATTCCAAGGTTTCCCGGGGTGGAACTAAGATGATCCGATCTAAAAATTGGTTATCATCAGTTCGGAAGGCTTCTAATAACGCTTCCAGAGGAACCACCTGGACAGTAACCGAAGATATTAAGTCCGGTTGCTGTTCTTGAAATTGGGATAACATCCCCTCTAAGTCTTGTTTAGAGAAGAACATAGGAATCACTTGGTCATTGCCACGCTGGATGGTTAAATAACCATTGTCTGGGCCTCCTCTTGCCATAAACAGAGGCACGCCATTAAACTCATTAGGCGATCGACCACTTTGCTGCATTACCGCCCGGGCTGATTCTACCTCTCGCTGCACCGGAACATAAGCAAATTGGATATCATCAGGACGGTTGCGACTCTGTTGGCTCATTTTATAGACTTCCCCCAGAGAAACTGCTGTTACCTCCACGGAGTTAGCCAATTCAGGGTTATTGTTTCTCAGATTTTCCACAAATCTTAGAGCATCCTGACGGCTAATAAATATCCCTGCTACCGCAGCGGTACCGCTGCCATTTTCTCCAGCGGGAACTGTGGCCACTAGGGGGGAACCGGTAGGGTCGGTAATGGTAAATACTGGGACTGGCCGTAATTTTTCCTGAATTTCCTCTAATGTTAATGCTTCAGCCGCCTGGGTTCCCAGCAGAGATGCTCCCACGGTCCTCGGTGGGAGGATGGGACTCATTAACAAATGGCTACTGATAACTCCCAGTAACAGGCTCAAATGGAAAAATGATTTAATCATGTTCTCAAGTTGCGATCGTAATAGTTCATTTTGACATTTCCCCCACGCTTCCATATTGGCGTTATACCTGTAGGCTCATACAAATATGACAGCGAGGGTTGATCCATACCACCCATCAAGTCTGTTGATGGAGGCTAGAGTATTCCTGTATAGCGCAATTCTTACCCTGGCACGATAATAGTTAGACTGACGACCAAAAACAATTTTTTCTCCCGAACTCCCCAATAATTTTATATATTCTCACCCCCGGAGGATATGCCACGGGAGTTTTACCCGCACATTTTCCAGATCCTAACACAAACTTGCCCCGAATGGTCAAATTTGGGGACGAACGCGATCGCATTATTCAATCCCCAACACTACAGAATCATTATTCTCCTGGGATAACATTCGGATATCCATAATTCTTAATGAATAAACATAGAAGATGGTAAAACCAAGATTTATCATAGTCAGAAAAAGGGTCTGTTATTATGTTTTCCGATATCATCACTCAAAACGGGTTGACTTTTGCTATGGCTAGTCCAGCTAACGATTTCATGATCGTCTCGGAACTGCCAGATGAGCAAATTGCGCGCTTGTCAAGTCCGGGATTACCACAAGCGATCGCCCTTTTGCCGGGTGATGATTATTTGGTCAATGATGCACAAGGACGCATCCTCTTAGGACATCAGGGGAATGATACGATTATCGGTAATTCCGGCAATGATACCATTTATGGCGGTCAAAACGATGATTACTTGAATGGTGGTTCTGGTGATGACCTGTTATTTGGTAATCGGGGCAATGATACCATTTATGGCGGGTCTGGCAATGATACTATCTATGGGGGTGTAGGCAATGATTGGATTGTCGGCGGGTCTGGTAATAACGTTTGATCAGGCGATCGAGGTTTAGACACTCTCACCGGAGGGAGTGGTGCTAATCAGTTGATTTTGCAATCATCTACTGTCAATCAAGATCTGATTACCGACTTTAAGCCTGGTATCGATAAATTGCGGGTTCCTGATGGGGTCACGATTGCTGATTTACGGATTAAACAATCCGATACCTCTACCTTGATTTTACTCGATGGTCAGACTGTGGCAACCCTGGAAAATGTCGATGTTGAATCAATCACTACTCGCGACTTTATTGGGGAACTAGGAGCAGCAAATCATGCTGATATTCAACTAGACTTAGGTGAAACTGCTTCTAACTTGCGTTTTGAACAGCAAGTGCTGGAATTGGTCAATCAAGAACGAGTTAGGGAAGATTTGCAACCACTAAGGCTGAACCCCCTACTCACCCAGGCGGCGCGTACCCATAGCACTAATATGGCACTGCAAGACTTTTTTAGTCACACCGGAATTGATGGATCTAATTTAACTGACCGGATTAGGGCCACAGGGTTTACATTGATAGTGCCATTGGCCGAAAATATGGCGGCGGGTCATACTACGCCGGAGTTAGTGGTTGAGGGATGGATGGATAGTCCGGGACATCGTGATAATATTCTTAATCCAGATTTTACTCAGATTGGGGTGGGTCACTATTTCCTGGAAAATGATACGGGGGATCTGATGGACTATAACCATTATTGGACTAAAGTTTTCTCTGGTGGCTGATTTCAGCATCTCGGTCCAGAAAGTGCGATCGCCTATTAATCACAAAATAGCCAACTCTCAGCGGTGAGCTTGCACTTTCAGAATTTTGTGTTATCCTAGTTTCCAAGTTTCGGATATCCAGGAGGTGATGCCCATGAGTGACAGTAGTAAACGCATGGGTCACTGTGTTGGAGAACGCCGGCTGTGCGCCGGGGCTGACCTCTAAAATTCGGCCTAGGTTCCTATTGCTAGGAGCCGAAAAGCCTACTAAATGGTCTGGCTGGATTGGAGAGATCCTTCCGGCAGTCAGGTTCCAACAACAGAGACCCGCTAGACCGCTCTCATATCGCTAACTGATGTCCTGGTAGTATCCAAGGCTTGAGTTATCCGTGGGAGCGGATAGTTTTTTTTAGATGTAATAGAATTGGTGTATTTTTGATATGGCTGAACTACTGAGTGCAACTGAAATTCAACAAATGGCTACTCAGGTTCCCGAATGGTCTGTTGAGGGTAAAACTATTAAGTGTCTGAAAACCTTTAAGGGGTTTGTGGAAGCGGTGGCTTTTGTTAATCAACTGGTGGAACCCGCAGAGGCGGCAGGTCATCACCCGGATTTGGAAATTTCCTATAATAAGGTGACAATTACCCTGACTACCCATGATGCTGGGGGGTTGACTAAAAATGATTTTGCTATGGCTGAGAAAATTTCCAGTTTGAGCTAGATTCTATCAACGGCCCCAAAATCCGCTAGAATTCCACAAAGTTGGGTAGCTGTAAGCTGGTTCTAGGTTATGATGTGGGATTATGGTCTTTGATAATCTTAATGTGTCTTTAGGGGTTACTGAACAGTCGCTGCTGATTGAAAAGCTGTTGGATATCGGTACGGCACTATCGGGAACTCTGGATTTGGGGAAGCTGTTAAATCTGATCCTCAGTAAGAGTCGGGAGATTACCTGTAGCGATGCGGGAAGTGTTTATCTGGTAGATTACAGTGATGATCGCCCTAAACTGCTGTTTAAGGTGGCTCAAAATCAGTCTTTGCCAAATTTGTCGTTCCGAGAATTTGCGATCGCTCTGACTGATAGGAGCCTGGCTGGTCATGTGGCTTTGACTGGGAAAAGTCTCAACATTGATGATGCTTACGACTTACCACAGGGACAGCCTTATCGTCTCGATCGCAGTTTTGATGAGAATATCTGTTATCGGACTCGCTCGGTTTTAGTTCTCCCCATGCAAAACCGGGAAGGGGAAACCCTGGGGGTTCTACAACTGATTAACCGCAAGCGACAATCTGATCTGGTGCTGACTCCTGAAAATACCATGGAGTACACCCAACCTTATTCTGATTGGGAAGAACGGATTTTGCGGAGTCTCGCTTCTCAGGCGGCGATTTCCATTGAACGCAGTGATTTACAAGAGAGTATTGAGTTACTATTTGAGGGGTTTGTGAAAACCTCCGTGCAGGTCATTGAGGCGCGAGACCCCTGCACTTTCGGACATTCGGAAAGGGTGGCAGTTTTGACGGTGCGTTTGGGGGAGGAAATTAATCAGATATCTGAGGGTCCCCTGGCGGCGGTACAATTTAGCGATCGCCAACTCCAAGAGTTACGTTATGCGGCACTACTTCATGATTTTGGCAAAGTGGGAGTTCCTGAAGCTGTTTTAAACAAGGCTAAGAAACTTTATCCTTGGGAATTGGAAATCATGAAAAAACGGTTTGCGATCGCTCGACAGAGTTTACAGATAGACTGTCTACAAAGGAAATATCAACTGCTTTTAGACTACAGCAGCAACCACTCCCAGAATAGCACAGAATGCCCCCACTGTCAAACTCTTGAAAGTATGGATTTGGAAATGAATCAGGAGATTGAGCAGTTGCAAGGGTTTTGGGAGATGGTGCTGGAAGCCAACGAACCGGAGATTTTACCTTCTCAACCCCTGGAAAAACTCCATGATTTATCAAAGATTACCTATCGGGATATAGATGGCAAGATTAAGCCGCTGGTGACACCAGAAGAGATTGAACAATTGTTAATAACTCAGGGTAATTTGACGGCTTCCGAACGCGAAATTATTGAAGGTCATGTCACCCATACCTATAATTTCTTAAAGCAAATTCCCTGGACTAAGGGACTGGAAAATGTGCCACAGATTAGCTATGGACATCATGAAAAGGTAGATGGTAGTGGCTATCCTTTGGGATTGAAAAAGGAGAAAATTCCGCTCCAATCACAAATGATGGCGATCGCTGATATTTATGACGCACTAACAGCAGGCGATCGACCTTATAAGCATGGACTTCTTACGGTTACAGCTCTGAAAATTCTGCGCAGTGAAGCGGCGGCGAATAAGATTAATGGGGATATTTTAACTGTATTTGAACAGCGCCAAGTCTATGAGTCTTTAGGACATACTTTAGATGTGGTGATGGAACTGGCTTAATGTTAGCATGAGAGTTAAGGATGGTTATGAGTAGCTCAATTCCTCACCCAGATAGCGGTAGTTTTAGCGTCAATTGTGCCGTTTTAACTGTGAGTGATACTCGCACTGAGTCCACGGATAAAAGCGGTGATTTGATTAAGCAAATGCTGAGAGATAATGGTCATCATCTAGGAAATTATGTGATAATTAAAGATGAACCGGACTTGATTACTCAGGCGCTTAATCAATGCTGTGGTGATGCTAAAATTCAGGCGGTGATTGTGAATGGGGGAACGGGAATAGCACCACGAGACACGACTTATGATGCTATTGAGGGGTTACTAGAAAAAACTTTACCTGGCTTTGGGGAACTGTTCCGGTTTTTGAGTTACGATGATATTGGTTCCCGTGCGATCGCCTCTCGCGCCACCGCCGGGGTATATCGGGAAACTCTATTATTTTCGGTTCCCGGTTCCCAAGGAGCAGTTAAACTAGCTATGGAAAAGCTGATTTTACCTGAGTTAGTTCATCTAGTTAAGCAATTACAAAAAGGCAGTTAATGAATCAAAATCAACCCTCAAGTGATAATCCTTGGGACTATAAACCCTGGTGGTGTCAACCGTGGTCAATTATGCTGACGGGAGTTAGCTTAATTAGCGGGAGTTGGTTAATCTTTCATCAGGTTTGGCTATCGGTAATTGTAGGGGTTCCCGTCCTGACCTGGATGGGATTTTTCCTGCTGATCTGGCCGGGATTAATGCGATCGGCTATGATGTCAGATGCTGAAGGTGACGATTAGGCTTTTTCTAGGGGAGCCATTGTCAAACCTTCGCGACTGAGTTGGGTATGGTACAATTCCGCTTGTTCTAGGGGGCCTACCCACACGGTCGCCTGACCTTCATAATGGACGCGGTTGGTCAACTCCCAGGCTTGATCGCTAGTCATTCCGGGAAGATATTTCATCAGACAGTTAGCGACGTGCTGAAAGGTATTAAAATCGTCATTAAGGACAATTACCTTATAGTTAGGGTAAGGCTTACGGACGGTTTGACTAGAACGACTGGGTGTAGTGGTAGGTGAGGCTATCATAGCTCTAGTTTAGTGTTTGACTAAATCAAGATTTTGTACTGATCATAAATCCATTATATTATATAACGTCACAGTCTGAGATGATCTCAGAGAATTAGTTTAGGGTGGGTATAGTTAGTAGATGCACTCTATATAATGACTGAAAGTTAAGAGAAATGTCGTCGCATAGTTAGGCAGTTACGATGGTCATCCAGGCGACAATAAGTGACTTCATCGGTGAGTTTAGACATCAAAATCAAACCCCTACCTTGTTCCTTTTCCAAAGGTGCAATCTTTTCGTTAAGAATCAAATGCAGGGTTTTGGGGAAGTCAAAAGGTTGACCAAAATCCCAGAGTTTGATTTCGATAGAATTAGATAAAATCTCCACCTGAATATCAATGGGAGTGGTCTTAGATAATCCATGATGTGCATGACGAACCGCATTAGTGAACCCTTCGGTAATAGCAATCTTGCATTCGTAGTTCAGATCGGGATGCAAAAAGGGAGTAGTTATCTGATCAAACCATTGTAATACTTCCTCTAAAAACAGTAGATCTGTACCTACTTTAAGATGCGATCGCATTAGTAGACTTTCATCTTCCATTAATCTTACATTGCACCACTATTTTTTTTGAACAAAATGGCGATCGTGCGGACAATCATTTTGAGATCATACATCAAGCTCCAGTTTTCCTGATATTTGAGATCAAGGCGAATAATATCTTCAAAATCCTTAATCTGCGATCGCCCGCCGACTTGCCATTCTCCAGTCATACCGGGTTTAACATCTAGGCGTTGCCATTGGGGAACCTCATAACGTTCGACTTCATCGGGAGTAGGTGGTCGAGTGCCGACTAGGCTCATTTCCCCCATTAAAACATTCCAAAATTGAGGTAATTCATCCAGGCTAGTGCGCCGCAAAAACCGACCTACTTTAGTAATCCTGGGGTCTTGATCATTTTTAAAGATTTGACCTTTCGCCTGATTAGGAATTGTGTTTTTGAGTTCTTCAGCATTAATCACCATAGAGCGAAACTTCCACATACGGAAACGCTTACCCATCCAACCGCAACGAATTTGACCAAACAAAATCGGACCAGGACTATCAAAGCGAATAGCAATGACAATTGGAATAGATAAAACTGCAGTAATTACTAATCCGACTAGAGCGCCGACAATATCAATAGAGCGTTTAACCACAGAGCGAACGGAAGGATGAGTAACGGGTAATTGGCTATTATCCCCATGAGGTGCGGGTTCATCCTGTTGAAAGGTTAAAACCTGATCAAGGGATGTTAAAGAAAAAACCGCCATTACCTGGGGACTGACATTTTTTAGCAAAAGTTCCACATTTTTGTTTTTGGCGGCTTTGAGGTTACTGACTAAGGCACCGACTCCGCTGCTATCGATAAATGTAGTCTCGCTAAAATCGAGAATAATAGCCTGTGGAACCTGATCTCCCAAAACGAGATTATGACAAGTTGACTTAAAATCCACAGCCTCCAATACACTGAGGCGATCGGGAATTTTGACCCAGGCTATATGATTTTGAAAATGGACAGGAAAATTAACTTCTGGGCTAGGACTGACCATATTAGTCTCTTAATGCTAGTAGGTGTATTTAAACTTACACAAATTATTGGGGTTGCATAGTTCTAATTTTAATCAAGAATTTCTCCGATCGCTACACGAGTGCCATTGACAAAATCCCAACCGGACTGAACCCGTTTTCCGGGTAACTTGACTTCGGAAACCAATAGGTATCCTGACCCGGTCTGAACAATTGGGCCGAAGCGTTTGGCGATCGCCACAATTTCCCCAATGTTACCGGGGTTAAGATCGGCGGTAGACAAACGAGCCAATGGTGGAGGAAGTTCTATTTGGGGAACAGAACCCAAGGGAACCGAGCCGCTAATTTTCAAACTTTGTCCCCTAAAGGTAGTGACACAATGGGGATAAAAGGCTCTAATTTGATTATGGAGGGCAACTGCTGACTTCGACCAATCAAGTTGATAATCTTCTGGCTGAATGAGAGGCGCTAATGTAGCTTGAGTATCATCCTGGGGAATAGGTTGTATCGTTTGCGATCGCATTTGTAGCAAAGTCTCCGTTAAAAGTTCCGCCGCCATATTAGCGAGACGTTCAGCCAAATTAGCTGCTTGGTCCTCCCAACTAATGGGGGTGTAACTCTTCAATAGCATGGGTCCTGTGTCCATGCCTTCATTCATCAACATGGTAGTAATTCCGGTTTCAGTCTCGCCATGATATAAACACCACTGAATAGGTGCCGCTCCGCGATATTTTGGTAAAATCGAGCCGTGAGCGTTGACACATCCTAATTTAGGGATCTGCAAAAGTTCCGGGGAGAGGATTTGTCCATAAGCGACTACCACAAAAACATCAGCCTCAACTTCCCGCAAATTAGCCAAAGTTTGTGGATCCTTTTTAAGGCGACGGGGTTGCCAAACTGGTAGACCTGCACATAATGCGATCGCCTTTACCGGGGAAGGGCTAGTTTTACTACCACGTCCCCGTCGTTTATCTGGTTGAGTAACCACCCCAACCACCTGAAATTGCTCATCAGTCAATAATCGTTGCAAACTAGGCACAGCAAACTCAGGCGTACCAAAAAAAACCAGTCTCATGTATAAATTTTCCCTTTGTGTTTAGATTTAGGTTTTTCAGGGGGGGGTAATGGCAACTTCAATGCGGCGGTTAAGTTGTCTATTGATGTCCGAGGTATTTTCCAACGCTGGGCGAGTCATACCATAACCGATCGCCACCCAATGATAAGCCTGGTAGTCCACAGCATTAGAGAGGTATTGCACCACTGCTTCCGCCTGTGCAGAGGACAAAACCAGATTTTGCTGACGGCGAGCGCTATCATCAGTATGACCTGCCACCCGCACTACTGCCCCCCGATAGTTTTGCAGATCTGGAATCAAGTTATCCAGGATCACATTAGCCCCAGGGCGCAAAGTGCTACTACCTGGGTTAAATAAAATATCACTGGGTAAAGTCATGATCAAGCCACTTCCAGATCTAGACCTAGCAGTGCGGGGAGTTGGTGGGGGTATATTTTCCGCCTCCGGGGAGCTAGGGGCTGTTAATTGCTGTTCTATAATTTGTAAGCGTCTCTCCAACGTTTCTGCTGGCCGACTATTACCGATTTGAATTTCTAGGGCGGCGGTGCGACCGATCAAGGCATTGAGATCTTGTTGTAATTGTTGGAGTTGGGGTTGTAAGGTTTGTTGGACTTCCGGAGTTAGGGAAGTAGGCGACGCTTTGGGGGGAGTGAGTCTAGGAGTTTCTCGGTCTGGGAAAGAGGGTTGATATGCTGGCTCGCGCCTTAATAACTGTTCAGTTAGGGGCATTTCCGAACTGGTGTTCGGGTAAACTTGAGCTACAGCCATTCCCACTACCCAAGCCACAGCACTACCTACCCCCAACAATAACAGACGAAAAATGAAGGACAACAGCCCCACCAAAACCCCGGAATTGGATTTAGGGGAAGATTTACTTGGTTTTGGATCTGCCATAAATTTACCCTCAATTGCCATTAGGTTATCAGTTTTCCCAAGGACGCACTTCTAACGGACCTGCGGGATGATTAAATATCACCATCATATCCGCTTGGGGTTCTGCTGGGTCAGGTCCTACCTGCTGAAAGCGTAACTCTGATAGGGGAATGGGAGCCTCTTCCTCTGGGGTAACATCCTCAACTGCTTCATAATCTATAATTTTGCCATCACTGGCTACTGTAACCCGATAAACTAGGGTTCGGTTAATGCGAGCAACCCATGCTTGGTTTATCTGAGCAAACAATTCTCGCTGTAATCTCTCAATTTCCTGGGGGTCATCAATAGATGGCGGTGAGACTAAATTAGGTTGTAAATTAGACTGGCCAATGGTAGCACCGGGTTCGCCAATAGTGGTATTTTCCCCCTCTGTGTCTGTATTAACTCCCTGTGGTGGAGATTGTCCGGCTGATGGTGGTCTTTCAGTTTCTGATAGTGATTGGGTTTCTGTGGACTCTTGAGGATTAGGTTCTAGGGGTCGCCGAACCTCTGGAACTGGCAGAGCAAATAATGCGATCGCTGCAATAGCCAATCCAGACACCCCTACCGCTACAGGTATCGCCCTTTGGGTAACAGATTGCTCTGCCTTAGTATAACGCTTGGGAATAGCTTTTAACTGCAAGGAAAGCTCAGGTAAAGTCCCAGAATCAGCGAAAAACTGATCCACTGCTTCCACCAGATCAAATAACTGCACCGTGGTTAAATCTAATTCCACTGGGGATGTCGGATCGGTTTTCATCTGGGAATCCCCATCTAACGGGGTATTACGGACAATCAGGCGGTGTAAATTGCTGTCTAGTCTGCGTAACTCCACCATAGGAACCTCAGCAGCAGTGTTAGCAGAGGGGGGATGTGATACGCCGCTGAGAAATTCTTGGGCGTATTGACTCACCCGTTGCAGTAAACACTCGAAAAACTCTTTCCCTCCCACAATAGGCTGAGGATAACCGACAAAATGGCACTCCGCATTCATCAATCGCGATAAACGGGGCCGAGTTTCTGAGGTATTATCTGTGGGACTACTCAACCCATGCAAAATCAGCTTGCAGTTAGGCAAACTGTACTGACGTATAATCGTCATGCTATCTCTCCATCAAACAGACTCATCCAAAACCGTTGCATCCCTGCCGTGCCTGTACAGAATAGCAATTTTCCCAGCAAAGCGATCGCTAAATCATTGAGTTTCTCTGGGGAGTTGTAAGCAATTACACCCGCGCGCCGAGGATTCATCCGACTACGGAAGTGAGCCTGGAACCTTTCCAGATAGCTATATAATTGCAAATGCTGTTCTATGGGGATTTGCTTGCGCTGCATTTGCTCAAAGTCAATCAGCAACTGGCGAATTCTCACTGTTAACTCTCGACTTATCATGGCAATAATCACCACTAGGGCTTTAGCTTCCTTCAGAGTGAGGGGTTGTCGTTGGCTGTAGCGTCGCAGGGGGTTAGTGCTACGCAGTCGCCATAATACCACTCGATTCGGGATAATTCCTTGCAGTTCTAACTCCGATATCTTGACCAGCATTCGTTCGGAACTCCCCAGGGCGAGGGCTTCAATGGCTAGTAACATCAGGTCGATTTGTAATCGCGCCCGACGGGGACATCCTTTGTCGGAGATGGGTATATCCGGCAAACTGTCTAATATGACTGGGTTTAAATTAGTTTGATAGGGTTCTACTTGCATTATGCTCACGGCAACATCGATTCCAACACAATATATAGTTAAAGATTGGTTAGCAAATCTGATACATTTACGCGACATTTTTCCGATTGTTCCCGGACAATGCAACGATAGCACTATTACCCGTTAAGGTAACAGAGGCGGTATCCCGCAAAGCTTTTAGAAA